>CANLIF010000005.1 GCA_947491175.1 Actinomycetota bacterium | reverse complement strand
TAATGAGAAGTGCATACCTTCATGGCCCATAGAAATGCCGTCAGAAACCGATATTGTTCCAAATTGCATCGGGAAGCCACCAGCCTTGAATACGCCTTCTTTAGATGCTTTTGCCAGGCGTTCAAGTGAAAGATTGCAGGGTGTGATCTCATTCCATGATGACGCGATACCGATCTGGGGTTTAACCCAATCGGCATCCCCCATTCCTACTGCGCGGAGCATTCCACGAGCTGGGGCACGTTCAATACCGTCGGTTACTTGTCCACTGCGAGGCTTCATGTTTGGCATGCAATAAATCTAACCCAATTGTTCTGTTATTACGCACTCGAGTGGCTTGCCAGCCAGCCAAAGGTCAAACTGGCTATGGATGCGAGTGCGTGCCCGATTCCAAAACACATCTCCTTCTCCCCCATTGTGCGAAGTAATAATCACATTTGATAACGACCAAAGCGGGTGATCAGCAGGCAGCGGCTCAGGTTCGGTTACATCAAGGGCGGCACTAATTCGACCAGTCTTAAGCTCTGTCACAAGAGCATCGGTGTCAACAACTACTCCCCGAGCCACATTTACCAAGACTGAATCATCTTTCATGCTGGCGAGGAATTTTGCGTCCACCAGATTCACGGTTCCTGGGTTGTTTGGAACAATCAACATCACGACATCTGCAGTCGGTATCAAATTCGGTAACTCCGAAATCGCGTGAACGTGATCTCGAGCGGTTCTGGCAACCGGAATGACTTTGCAACCAAATCCAAGCAATCGCTTTTCCGCAGCTTTGCCAACATTGCCATAACCAATTAGAAGGACCGTCTTATCAGCAAGTGAGCGGGCAAAATAAGTTTCCCAATGGCGATCTTGCTGAGCTTTAAATGACCTTGGCATATCTCGCAGCGCGCTCAAAGTTAGTAACACGGCAAGTTCAGAGGTTGCATCATCATGTACGCCAGCGGCATTGCACAGCGTTACATCCGCAGGCACAAATGGCTGCACGTTATCAAAACCTGCAGTTAAAGTTTGAATTACTTTTACGCTGCGCATTCGAGCGATGGCTTCTTGAATTGTGAGGGATGAACCTTCATAAGGCAAAACTACAAAATCTGCTTGGCCAATAATTTCTCGCGAGAGTTCGGCTAGATCATCACATTCGGTCACTTGAACATCTGCCGGAAATTCATAACCTTTTACGGTCCAGTCCGGCGCAATAATGTGACGACTCATGAGACCATTCTGGCAACTCTGGGATTAATCATGAACATCCGGTGGGTATGTGTCACCATAGGTGAATGACTGATCCTGACTTAAGTACTGCTGATATTGGATTTACTTCCGCTTTTGACTTAGTTGAAGGACGTCGAGCGGGTGATTTCACTAGCGTTGAGCTAGTCAGTACTTTGCTATACCGAATTCAAACCGTCGATGACTGTGAAGATGGACTGAAATCCGTCTTAGCCATTTCTAACGACTTAATGCAGCAAGCACAGGCTTGTGATGCAGTTGTGGCAACTGGATTGCTTCATGGCATTCCGGTTTTAGTAAAAGACAACATTCAAGCAATCGGATTGCCTGGTACCGCCGGATCCCTTGCACTTGCTGGTCGCACCGTGATGGAAGACGCTGAGTTAGTTACCCGACTTCGCGCTGCCGGCGCAATCATTATGGGAAGTACAAATCTTTCCGAATGGGCAAACATCAGGTCTGGAAAATCCACAAGTGGTTGGTCTGCGGTAGGTGGCTTAACTGCCAATCCATGGAACTATAAACACAGTGCAGGTGGCTCTTCATCAGGTTCAGGCGCAGCAGTTGCCGCGGGACTGATTCCATTTGCAGTAGGAACCGAGACTGACGGCTCAATTGTTTGTCCAGCTTCGCTAAATGGTGTGGTTGGCATCAAACCAACAGTGGGTTCAGTATCAGCAGTTGGTGTTGTACCCGTTAGTTCGAGCCAAGATGTTCCTGGGCCACTCGCTCGAAGTGTCGAAGATGCTGCCATGTTGCTCGAGGTATTGAGTGGCCAGTCAGGTTTAGTCGATTTATGTCACAACGATGAGCCACTTCGAATTGGCGTGGTTCGAGCTTGGATTTCGGGCCATGAAGGGGCCAATAAGTTGTTTGAAGAATCATTAGAAAAACTCGCTGGCGCTGGAATCGAAGTAGTCGATGTTGTGATTCCTGAAATGCCAGAACAAGCAGGAGACGATGAAGGTGTCGTACTCTTTCACGAATTAGTGGAAGATCTTTCGAGTTACTTAAGTAGTCGTGCTGGTGAGGGTGTTAAGTCACTTGCGGATGTTGTGGAATTCAACAACACCAATTCAAATGTTGAGATGACTCATTTTGGGCAAGAGTATTTTGAGTATGCACTTGAATCTGGCGGTAGAAATGAAACGTATCAAAGTGCTCGAGAGCGAAATCTTGATTGGGCAATTAACCAAGTGCTAACTCCGGCACTATCCAATGTGGACGTTCTGGTTGGGATTCCCTATGCACCTGCCTGGCTCTCTGCGCTTGGTCAAGGCGATGACTTTGGCAATGCCAGTTGGATGACACATGCACCCGCTGTTGCAGGCTGGCCGTTAGGGTCCCTGCCAATGGGATTAGTTGATGGGCTGCCAGTAGGAATTGGCGTAGCTGCCCGTGCAAACGATGAAAAGGGATTGGTTCGAGCCATGGCAATAATTGAACGGGTTTTGGACTTGGGAGATTTCCGCCCTAGTTTTATTCGTTAGTTTTCTTCGCGAATTATTCCGAAACGCCAAGTTTTTCGAAGAGCAATTCCCGAACCCGAGCGGCATCAGCTTGACCACGGGTTGCCTTCATTACAGCGCCAACCACTGATCCAGCCGCAGCGAGCTTTCCTGATTTAATTGTTTCAGCGACAGCAGGATCTGCAGCCAATGCTTCATCGATTGCTGCAAGTAGCGGTCCCTCGTCAGAAACCACAGCAAGGCCGCGAGCTTTAACAATCTCATCGATGTCACCTTCGCCAGCAATTACTCCCTCGAGAGCTTGGCGTGCCAACTTGTCATTTAATGAACCGGCTGAGATCAATTCTTCTAGGCGCTTTAAGTGACTTGGCAATACTGGAAGCTCTTCAAGTTCAATGCCACGATCATTTGCGATGCGCGCTAACTCACCAGTCCACCACTTACGCGCTGCCGCAGGATCAACACCGGCATCAACTGCTTCTACGATCAGGTCAAGCGCGCCTGAATTCACCACAGTGTTCATATCAATTTCGCTAAGGCCCCAGTCTGCGACCAGGCGGGCACGACGAACTGCAGGATTTTCTGGAAGTGACGCGCGAAGTTCTTCAACCCATTCACGGGATGGCGCGATTGGTAGCAAGTCAGGTTCTGGGAAGTATCGGTAATCTTCGGCATCTGACTTTATGCGCCCAGATGTTGAAATTCCAGTGTCTTCATGCCAGTGACGAGTTTCTTGCACAACGCTATCGCCAGCAGTAAGTCTGGCTGCGTGACGTGTTACTTCGTAACGAACTGCGCGCTCAACTGATCTAAGTGAGTTCACATTCTTAGTTTCTGAACGGGTACCCAATTTGGATTCTGGAGTCTCGCGAAGTGACAAGTTAACGTCACAGCGAAGTGAGCCTTGTTCCATCTTTACATCCGAAACGCCAAGTCCACGAAGGATGTCGCGAAGCGCAGCTACATAAGCCTTGGCAACTTCTGGCGCATACTTACCAGTTCCAGTGATTGGCTTGGTAACAATTTCAATTAATGGAATGCCAGCCCGGTTGTAATCAACAAGCGAGTAATCAGCACCATGAATACGGCCAGTTGCGCCACCGACATGTGAGTTCTTGCCAGTGTCTTCTTCCATGTGGGCGCGCTCAATCGGAACTCGGAAAGTCTTACGACCTTCGTCAGTGTCAATTTCCACATCTAAGTAACCTTCAAACGCAATCGGTTCGTCGTATTGCGAAGTTTGAAAGTTCTTTGGCATGTCTGGATAGAAATAATTCTTGCGGGCAAACCGGCACCATTGCGCGATCTGGCAATTAAGTGCAAGACCGATGCGAATTGCGGACTCAACACCAATTTTGTTAAGTGTTGGCAATGCGCCAGGCAAGCCAAGACAAACTGGGCAAACGTGAGTGTTTGGTGGGGCGCCAAAAACAGTTGAGCAGCCGCAAAACATTTTGGTGTTTGTACCAAGTTCAACGTGAACTTCTAACCCCAAGACTGGATCAAACTTGGAAATAGCTTCGTCGTAATTCATGGTTGCCTCAGCCATTACGCACCTGCCAACTCTGGAGCCAGACCCAAGATTGGGCCACCCCACTTGGCTAGCAATTCGCGTTCAATTGCCGCTCCAACGTTGTAAAGGCGATCATCAGCCATAGCTGGCGCAATAATCTGTAATCCCACTGGCAAGTTGTCTTCAGGTGCCAGGCCAATCGGTAGCGACATCCCCGGCAAGCCAGCCATATTCACAGGAATTGTGGCAACGTCATTCAAATACATTGCTAATGGGTCGTCTAACTTCTCGCCAATCTTGAATGCAGTTGTTGGCGCAGTTGGGGAAATCAAAACATCAACTTTTGCAAATGCTGCATCGAAATCTTGCTTGATTAGAGTGCGAACCTTTTGAGCCTGACCGTAATAGGCGTCGTAATAACCAGCAGAAAGTGCATAAGTTCCAAGAATGATTCGGCGGGTAACTTCAGGACCAAATCCAGCAGCGCGAGTTTCGCTCATAACTTGCTCAACAGATTTCGTACCGTCGTCACCTACGCGATTACCAAAACGAATTCCATCGAACTTTGCCAGGTTACTTGAAGCCTCACTTGGCAAGATCAAGTAATAAGCAGCAAGGGCCGCTGGGAAACTTGGACAAGAGACTTCAACAACTTCGGCGCCCAGGCTTTCGATAAGTGCCACGCTCTCTTCAAACCGAGTGCGAACACCTGCTTGATAGCCTTCGCCACCAAGTTCCTTCACAATGCCAACTTTCATACCCTTGATGTCGGCGCGCTTGGCTGCGGCAATTACATCTGGGACTGGGGAATTAATTGATGTGGAATCCATCGGATCGTGTCCAGCAATAACACTGTGCAGCATTGCGGTGTCTAGAACATTTCGAGCGCACGGTCCCGCTTGATCAAGCGAGGATGCCAAGGCAACTATGCCGTAGCGACTTACCCCACCATATGTTGGCTTAACACCGACAGATCCAGTAACGGCTGCTGGCTGTCGAATTGAACCTCCGGTGTCAGTACCAATTGCAAGTGGGGCTTCGAAGGAGGAAACACAAGCAGATGATCCACCACCAGAGCCACCAGGAATTCGCTCTAAGTCCCAAGGGTTGTGGGTAGGACCGAACGCAGAATGTTCAGTTGATGAACCCATTGCAAATTCATCCATATTTGTTTTACCCAAAATCACAATTCCAGCTTCACGCAACTTCGTAACAACCGTTGCGTCGTATGGCGGGATCCAGCCATCAAGAACTTTTGAGCCGCAAGTAGTAGGCAGTCCATTTGTTGCCAAGATGTCCTTTAATCCAAGTGGCACACCAGCAAGTACCGAAAGTTTTTCGCCGGCTTTAACCTTTGCGTCTACTGCAGCTGCGCTCGCTAACGCACCTTTGGTGTCAACGTGCAAGAACGCATGCACTGCGCGGTCAACTGCGGCAATTCGATCTAAATGAGCCTGCGCGACTTCGACTGCAGAGACTTCTCCCGAAGCAACTAGTCCAGCTAGTTCTGATGCATCCTTTTTAATGAGGTCAGACATTCTTACTCCTCATCCAAAATTCGTGGCACTCGGAATTTGTCATCTTCAACAGCAGGTGCACCGGACAGGGCCTGCTCTGCAGTTAATGAAACACCTGGAATGTCCTCGCGAAAAACATTTGTCATAGGAACTGGGTGGCTCATTGCTGCAACATTTTCAGTATCAAGGCTTGAGACTTCAGCCACGGCATTCAAAATCGCATCCAACTGCTTGGCGTAATGTCCCAATTCATCGACAGGGATACTGATTCGGGCCAGATTAGCCAAATGGGCTACATCTTCTTGGGAAATTCCGGACATGAGTTAATTCTATTGGGAACTACAGTTGCCCAAATTTCGCGCTAGGAAAGGCCTAAGTGCACTCGCGCTGCATCTGGTCCATCCGAGAGCAAAATCTTAAAGCCCGCTTCATCCAGAATTGGACGCCCTAACTCAACTGCCTTAGCTTCTTTTGAACCCGCTCCTGGCCCAACAACTACAAAATCAGTATTTTTCGATACTGAGCCAGAGGCTTTACCACCACGACTAGTTATTTCTTCGGCTGCACCATCGCGGGTGAAGTCATCAAGCGTGCCCGTAACAACAATGGTTAATCCCGCCAATGGCATTGGTCCAGATTCAACTTTGGCTTGTTCAAGCACTACACCTGATGCTTGCCATTTCTGAATAATTTCAGCATGCCATGGCTCAGCAAACCATTGCGAAATTGAATCAGCAATCGTTTGACCAATTCCTTCAACTTGAGCTAACTGTTCTGCAGGTGCCTGCGCAATTTCATCAAGGCTATTGAATTCGCGCGTAAGCGCCTGGGCAGTCGGTGGACCAATGTGGCGCATTGATAGTGCGCAGATAAATCGCCAAAGCGGTTTTGTCTTGGCCAGTTCTAGTTGACTAAGCAGTAACTTTGCGTTTTCGGCTAATTCTCGATTCGGACCCTTTACAAAGAAATCACTTTGCTGCAGATCATCAGCCGTTAGCGCGAACAAATCACCTTCATCGGAAATAACTTTTTCTTCGAGAAGTGCGCGAGCGGCTTTTTCGCCAAGTCCTTCGATGTCAAGCACGCTTCGTGACCCCAAGTGTTCCAGTCTGCCTCGCAGTTGAGCTGGACAACTTCGAGTATTCAAACACCGCAAGTCTTTGTCATCTTCTTTTTCGGTAGCCAACTTGCTGCCACACTCTGGACACTTAGTTGGCATAACGAACTCGCGCTCACTGCCATCACGAAGTTCCACTACCGGTCCGAGGATTTCGGGTATCACGTCGCCGGCTTTACGCAAAAAGATCATGTCGCCAAGAAGCACACCTTTGCGCTTTACTTCATATCCGTTATGCAATGTTGCAAATGACACTGTAGAGCCAGCGACTAGGACTGGTTCGACGGCAGCGCGTGGTGTGATTCGTCCAGTTCGGCCAACTTGGACACCAATGTCTAAGAGCCGAGTACGCACCACGGTTGGTGGGTATTTGAAAGCAATTGCCCATCTAGGCGCCCGTGCGGTGTAGCCAAGTTCTTGTTGTTCATTAAGGCTGTCGATCTTGATTACCACGCCATCGATGTCGTGTTCAATGTCATGGCGATGTTCACCATGATGCTTGATGTAATCCTTGACTTCCTGAACTGACTTAACAACTTTTACGCGTTCTGAAGTTGGCAATCCCCAACTCTTTAGGAGTTCGTAAGCATGTGACTGTGCTGAAATCTCTAAGCCATCATGGGTTCCAATCCCATGCACGATTAACCCCAGGCGAGATAGCGCACTCTTGGCACGATCCAGTTCTTCTAAATGTTTTGTTAGTGATGCTGCCGGTTTGGAATCGGCTGGCTTGCCTTCTGCCCGCTTAGTTGCCTCAGCAACAGCTTCGACCCGATTATCAATTCGTTGTCGTAAAGTTCCAGCTGCGGCATTTCGCGGGTTAGCAAACGCCGTGCGTCCGGTCGCAGTTACCTCAAGATTGATCTGGTCAAACTCAGCAAGTGAGAAATAAACTTCACCTCTGACTTCTAGCAATTCGGGAAACTTCGTACCCTTGACTGCATTTAGTTTTCTTGGAATGCAGGTTAGGTACTCCAGGCTGGCAGTTACATTTTCACCAACACTGCCACTTCCCCGAGTTGCAATGGTTTCGAGTTCACCATTTCGGTACACCGCATTAATTGCTAAGCCATCAATTTTTAACTCACACAGAAAATTATGATTACCAACTCTGGCAAACCAAGCATCGAGTTCAGCGTCATCAAATACGTTATCGAGACTCCACATCTTTGTCGGATGTTCGAATTCACCAAACTCTTCGGTGGCCTCACCACCAATACTTTGAGTTGGTGAATCCGCGCTTACTAACTCTGGGAACTTGGCTTCGATGTCAATTAGTTCAGCAAAAGATTTGTCATAGTCAGCATCTGAAATTGTCGGTTTATCGTGACTGTAGTACTGGGTTCGAGCCTGCTCGATTAGTTCAACAAGCTCGTCGCGTCGGTTGCGCACAGCGGCCGGAATGCTCACTGATCTACCTCCACTAAAGCGCGCGAAACCTCACTTAATGATTCCATTCTCTCGCGGGCCTGTGACAATGGCATGTCTATTAGGTCACATGGTGGCGATAAAACTATGTAGGAGTTCCAGTCTTCATCTGAGTACCCAATGCGCCCACCAAGTCGACGAACCCCGGCTACAGCTCTGGCAGTTGTTGATGGCTCAATGCCTAAAATCACAAAGCCACCAGCCTCAACCTGTTCACCTAGGTAATCGGTTGCCATGTCCCCGACTAAAGCCACGTCATATGAAATTGCGGTAAATCCCGACTGGCGAATTAGGTCAAATGGAATTTCATCAGCGCAACTGTGAACGATAGCCGTGCCTAAGTGCGCGCTTCTAACTGACTTCAAAGTGTCACCAATAGTGCTTGGTTCTACCGCGGCATACGCAGCCCAGCCGCTTTGCGTCGGAACTGATCCCCGCAAAACATCTCGAAGTAAGGGTTCATCAAATTGAACTGCGATTCGCGCTTGTGGAAGTCTTCGGACAACATCAGCTACGTGGCTTTGTACAGCGCTGCTCAACGCTTGCGCCAAATCTGCAACTGCGCCTAAGTCACGAAGTAATTTCTCGCCAGACCTAATTTCAATACTTGCAGCCAAGGTCCATGGACCAACAACTTGAATTTTGAAATCACCAGCGTATCCCTGGTAAACCGATTCAATCTCATCTAAGTCTTGACTCATAAATGAAGCCGCGCGCAACATGTCTTTGCCGCGAGCACTTGTTAAGCGCCAACCAGAAGGAACAGTTGAAACCGAGAAGTCACTGGCGATTTGGGAAATCAAACCCATAGTGCGCCCGATCATTTCGGCGCCTGGACCACGTTCTGGAAGTTCGGCTAAGTGCGGGAAATCCGGACAGACATCGCGGATAGTTACCGCTACTTCATGAACATCAGTTCCCGGCCAAGCACCAACGCCCGTTACGGATGCAGGTTGCACTAAACGGATGCCGATCGACGCGAGCGAGAAACTGTCGCACTTCCGATCACGCGGGTTCCGTCATAAAAAACTGCGGCTTGGCCTGCGGCTAATCCGCGCAAATACTCATCTAGCTGAACGGTTACTAAGTCATCATCGCCAACATTAAGTGTTGCAGGCAAGGCCTCACCATGCGCTCGAATCTGAACATGGATTCGGGTTCCACTTACTGGAACCGGCCCAGCCCAGCGTGGCTTAATCGTTTCAATTAAGTCGATGTCCAGAAGCACCGGCGGCCCAACCATAACAACATTGTTTTTCACATCTACATCGACGACGTAACGGCGTTCGCCATCGCCAGTTGGATTACCAAGTGCTAGTCCACGCCGTTGTCCCACAGTAAATGCGTGCGCACCTGCATGTGTTCCAACTTTATTTCCAGTCTCGGCGTCAACAACGATTCCTGGCTCTGATTCAATCTGTCTCGATAGCCAACCTGCAGTATCACCGTCGGGAATAAAGCAGATGTCGTGACTATCAGGCTTAGCTGCAACCAAGATTCCACGTCGATCTGCTTCGGCGCGCACTTCAACTTTGGTGCTGTCCCCAAGTGGGAACATTGAATGTGCAATCTGATCCGCAGTTAGTACTCCAAGGACATAAGACTGATCCTTAAGTGGATCTATTGCGCGATGAAGTTCTGGGCCATTGTTCCCATGAAAAATTTGGGCATAATGACCTGTAACTACTGCATCAAACCCAAGTGCCATGGCGCGGTCCAAGACTGCTTCGAATTTAATGCTTTCATTGCAGCGCAGGCACGGGTTAGGCGTGCGCCCAGCCGCATACTCGGAAATAAAGTCTTCGATAACTTTTTCTTGAAATTCGGAAGATAAATCCCAGACGTAAAACGGTGCGCCCAACATGTCGGCAGCTCGAAATGCATCGTTGGAGTCTTCGATTGTGCAACAGCCTCTGGCACCAGTGCGGTGCGATTGTGGGTTTCTGGAAAGTGCAAGATGGACCGCCGTGACATCATGACCAGCATCGACGGCTCGTGCGGCTGCAACTGCAGAATCCACACCGCCTGAAAGTGCAGCTAATACTCGCATCAAACACGCACCGGAGCGGTAGTTATTTTGGGAACACCCGCACGCTTAGCTCGTTCAATTGCACTGGGAAGTACTTCGATTAGTTTGTCTATGTCACTCTGGCTAGTTGTGCTTCCCAACGAAAATCGCAAGGTACTTCGAGCTGCATCCTCGTCTGCTCCCATTGCCAGCAGTACATTGGAAGGCTGTGGGACGCCTGCATTGCAGGCTGAACCAACTGAACATTCCACACCTTGGGCATCAAGCAACATCAAGAGTGAGTCACCGAGACAGCCAGGGAAAATAAAGTGTGCATTATTGGCCAGGCGATTAGTTTTTGATCCGGTGTGAATTGCATCTGGCGCAATTTCCATTACCCGCTTAACCAGATCATCACGTAGTGCGCTGACTCGAGCCACGTTCTCGGTTCGTCGTGACGTAGTAATTTCAAGTGCCGTAGCAAAACCAACTATGGCTGGTGCATCGAGGGTGCCAGATCGAACGTCACGCTCTTGACCGCCACCATGAATTAGCGGAGTGACATGACAGTCACGGCTAATAATTAGAGCGCCAATTCCGTGCGGTCCACCCACTTTGTGTCCCGAGATTGTCATCGCACAAACTCCGAGCTCAGAAAAATTAAGATCGAGCCAAGCTGGTGCCTGAACTGCGTCAGTATGAAAGCGAATTCCAAAATCTCGTGTTACCGCAGTCAGCGCTTTGATGTCATTAACAGTTCCGACTTCATTATTTGCTAAAATGACACTTACGACAGCGACGTCAGTTGGATCCTCGCCGAGTGCTTCGCGAAGGGCATCAGGTGTGATGTTTCCTTCCGAATCTGATTTGATCCAAGTGACTTCAAAGCCTTCTGAGTCACCGAGCCAGCGCACTGGATCCAGAACTGCGTGATGTTCAGTACTGCCTGCAACAACTCGAATCCGACGCGGATCTTTAGTTCGTTGATCCCAAGCAATTCCCTTGACCGCAATATTGTTTGCCTCAGTGCCACCTGCAGTAAAAACTACTTCTGCTGACCCACAGCCAACTGCCAGCGCTACGCGTTCCCGAGATTCTTCTACGGCACGTCTAGCCTTTCGGCCAGAGGCATGCAGAGATGACGGGTTGCCAGGCTCGCTGAGCAACTTTGTCATGGCCGCAACGGCCTCCGGAAGCATTGGGGTCGTCGCAGCGTTATCTAAATACGCCACAGTCCCATTCTAGATGAGATCACTGCTTTGTGGATTTGCCTGAATTAGCAAAAACCCACTATTTAGTGACTACTTGCGGGCGTTTACCCGAGCAGTTAAATCTGGAACTACTGAATGTAGGTCGCCAACAACACCAAAGTCAGCTAAATCAAAGATCGGTGCATCTGCATCTTTGTTAACAACGACAACGGTCTTTGAAGTTTGCATGCCGGCTCGGTGCTGGATTGCCCCGGAGATTCCACTTGCAACATAAAGCTGAGGTGAAACGGTTTTTCCAGTTTGCCCAACCTGGAATTGGTGTGGGTACCAACCAGCGTCAGTTGCAGCGCGTGATGCACCAACTGCAGCGCCAAGTGAATCGGCTAACGGCTCAATGACGTTAGTGAAGCCTTCGTCGCCACCAACACCGCGACCACCTGAAACCACGATGGCAGCTTCGGATAGATCTGGGCGGCCACTCTTTTGCACTGAAACTCGATTTACAACTTTGGTTGCACTTGCAGCAGCGCTTACTTCTGCCGCAACATCAACACGAGTTGCTGAACCTCCGGTTTGCACTGGCGCGATTGAATTTGTGCGCACTGTAATTACTGGAGTTCCCTTAGAAACCTTTGAGTGAACTATGGTTGCGCCACCAAATACGTTTTGAGTTGCAATAACATCAGCTGATACTGCAACCGCGTCCGTAATAACACCAGAGTCAATTGCGACCGCTAATCGGCCAGCAACTTCTTTGCCATCTGCTGAAGATGGAATCAAAACTGCTGCTGGTGACTTTTCCGAAACAAGTTTTACCAGCACATCAACAGTTGGGACCACAACGTGATCCAAGAATGCTTGACCATCAGCGACATAAACGGTCTTGGCGCCATGATCACCAAGGGTTGCAAGCGCAGCGTCAGCGCCCGGTCCAACAAAAACTGCACTTGGTTCACCAATGCCAGCAGCCATTGCGAGGAGTTCGAGCGCAACTTTCTTGACGGTGCCTTCAGAATGTTCGATTAGTACTAATACTTCAGCCATGAGTTCTCCTAGATAAATTTCTGAGTGACGAGGAATTCTTCAATTTTTTCAGCGCCATTACCTTCATCGGTAATTACTGTGCCCTTTGCCTTAGCTGGACGTTCTGCGAAATCTTTAACTTCGCTCCAAGCATTTGCCAGGCCTACCGAGGCTGCATCTAATCCAATGTCAGCAAGACTCAAAGTTTCCATCGGTGCTTTCTTGGCAGCCATGATGTTTTTGAACGATGGGTAGCGTGGCTCATTTGTTTTTTCAACTACTGAAACTACGGCCGGCAGACTTGACTGCACTTCGTCGTAGCCGTAATCAGTAACGCGGTGAATGGTTAATGTTGATCCGCTGATTTCTACCTTGTTTGCAAATGTCATCTGTGGCAAACCAAGGCGAGCGGAAACCATCGCAGGAACAACGCTCATGCGAGCATCTGTTGATTCGGAACCAAAAATAATCAAATCAAAGCCACGGCCTTCGAGGGCCTTAGCAAGAACTAGTGATGTGGCAAGCGCGTCAGAACCGTGTAGCGCAGGATCACTGATGTGAATTCCGGCATGTGCTCCCATAGAGATTGCTTTACGAACACTGTCAGCGGCTTCATCTGGTCCCATGGACAGGATTGTTACTTCGCCTTCGCTGGCTTCAACAATTCGAAGGGCTTCTTCAACGGCGTATTCATCGAGTTCATTTACTACTCGGTCCGCAGCGGCGCGATCTAACGTGCTGTCACTGGCAGTTAATTTCTTTTCTGCCCAGCTGTCTGGAACCTGCTTTACACACACACAAATCTTCATGCCAACTCCTTTAGCGCTTTGACGAAGCCTTACATTGGCGACCAATTTCCACAATCCAATTAGCTGTGAGATTGGATACAATCCGTCAAAGATCAGCCTAATCGGTTAATTAAAAGGCGCTAGTTCAGGGCTGGCTTAGATTGCAAGCCAAAGTTACTAGGAGAAATCTGCCTTACCTGGGCCATTTTCAACAAAGGATTTCATGCCGACCTTTTGGTCATTGGTATCAAACTGACCCGCAAACAGCCCTTGCTCCATAACCAAACCATTGGCCAGCAGCTGTTCGCCACCTTTATCAATGCCTCGCTTGGCAGCCTTCATGGCTGTGACCGGTCCATTTGCATAAAGATTGGCTAACTCCATGGATCGCTTGAGGACATCACTTGAGTCAACGACCTCGTTAACCAGACCAAGAGTCAAGGCTTCCTCAGCGTTAACACGGCGCCCAGTGAAAATTAAATCTTTTGCTCGTGATGGACCAATTAGTCGCGCTAGGCGCTGAGTGCCACCACCACCAGGAATGATGCCAAGCAAGATTTCCGGTTGCCCCATAACCGAGTTAGAAGCCGCAATTCTAAAGTCGCAACTAAGAGCAAGTTCTAGGCCGCCACCAAGTGCGTATCCCGTGATCGCTGCAATAGTTGGAACTGGAATGTCACCCACGGCATTAAAGCATGCTTGCAAACCTGGAGTTTCTTGTCTGGCAGTTTCGCCATCCCAATCAATCATTTCTTTAATGTCAGCGCCAGCAGCAAAGGTGCGTTCGCCACCGTAAATCACAACCGCACGTACTTCATCTGAACTTGAAACCTCAAGTGCTACGGATTTGATTTCTTCCTGCATGGCACGGTTTAGCACATTCATCTTGGGACGATCTAAATGAATAATGGCAATCCGCTCTTGACGTTCAACTCTGATAAATTCCGACACGTCATAAGCCTATCTACCGATTTAGGGTCAACGAAACATTTGAGAGATCGCTAGAAAAGTGCGTTAGTTAATGCGATTCTTGCCTTCACCACTGCGGGATCAGTTGGCCCAGCAATTTCAAAAAGTTCCAAAACCCGTTCCCGCGTTTGATCCCGCTCGGTGCCGCTCACATTTCGTAAATGCTCAATCAATAACGCAAAGGCATCGGCAAACTCGCCTAACAAGAAAGTTGAATCGCCAGCACGTAAAACAGATTCCGTTTCCAAAGTCAGGTTGTCAATGTCTGCGGCTAGGTCACGGCCATCTGTTCGCTGCAAAAGGTTGACATTCAGTAACCCAATTTTTGCAATTGCATCACCAGGCGTTACGGCAAGTATTTCTTTGTAAGCCGCAGCAGCCATGTCCCAGTCACCAGATTCAAGGGCAGCCTCGGCTGCGTCAAACCTTGGGTCACTTGGTAGTTGATGCTCTTGGTTTACATCACTTGCATCTTTTGTTGCGCCTGGATCAATTTCCACTCGGCCAGTGATGCCTGCTTTTTCAGCTTCCAGCAGCAAAGCCTCCAATACTTGGCGTACCTGTGACTCTGGCATCGCACCCTGGAACATCGGCGCAACTTGCCCACCGATTACCACGAAAACTGCTGGGATCGACTGCACTTGAAATGCCGCAGCTATTTGTTGCTCGGCGTCGACATCTACTTTGGCAAGAATCCAGCGTCCGTCGTATTCCAGCGCAAGCTTTTCAAGTATCGGTGAAAGTTGCTTGCACGGTTCACACCAAGTCGCCCAAAGATCTACAACAACCGGAACAGTCATGGATCGAGTAATTACATCTGCTTCAAAACTTGGAGTTGTTACATCAATAATGAGATTGCTTGCAACTGGATCTGCAGCTCTTTGGGCCGCAGCCTGCGCTGCCTTAGCTTGTGCCTCGCGCGCTGCAGCCACTGCGCCAAGATCAATGGCACCTTGCAAATTCATATTGGACTGGTTCACGCCTCTATTGTGGCGCACGTTAAGTCCTAAGGACTAACTCAAGTCCTGCAAAATCTGTTGGACCGCTAATTCAGTTGATAGTTCGCCACTTGCCACGCGACTACTGAGTGAATTCAAGTTTGTGGCAGTTAGATCCAAACGTTCATTAACAGAATTCAAGACAGCTCGACGAAGGTTTAATCTGGCGCGTTCGACTGCACGTGCGGCGCGATCACCTGATGAAACGGCCCACTCATGATGCCTAGAAATTGCAAGAACTAAATCGGCTAGGCCTTGGCCTGTTGTTGCAACTGTCGTGACAATTTCAGGGACCCAAGAATTTGAAGCAGCTGTTCCAAGTCCAATCATGGAGCGTAGTTCTCTGACCACACCTTCTGCGCCCTCACGATCCGCCTTATTTACGACATAAACATCAGCAATTTCCAGAATTCCTGCCTTAGCGGCTTGCACACCATCACCAGCGCCAGGAGCAAGAACCAGCACAACGGTGTCAACCGTATTTACAACATCGACCTCAGACTGACCAACACCAACAGTCTCGACAATGATGACGTCAAACCCAACTGCATCCAAAACTTTCGTAGCCGCAAGGGTCGCACTTGATAGTCCACCCAGTTGCCCGCGAGATGACATCGATCGGATAAAAACACCTTCATCTAAGGCATGCTCTTGCATTCGAATGCGATCACCGAGTAATGCGCCACCGGTCACTGGCGAAGATGGATCAACAGCTAAAACAGCAACTCGCAAACTTTGGTTTCGATATTCAGAAATCAAGACACCAGTCGTAGTCGACTTACCAACTCCAGGTGGGCCTGTTACGCCAATAAGTAGTGCGGAACCTGCATCTGGCATCCCAGAGAGAAGTTCAGTTAGTTCTGGAGTGCCGTCTTCAATCACACTCAAGGCCTTACCTAAGGCGCGCACGTCACCAGTAACTGCTGCTTCAAGTAAGGGGTGCATTAGAAATTTCCTATGGAACTCTGATGATTAATGCGTCGCCTTGACCGCCACCGCCACACAATGCAGCTGCGCCAGTTCCACCGCCACGTCGCTTTAACTCATTTGCCAAATGCAGCACAATACGTGCGCCGGACATACCAATCGGATGACCAAGCGCAATTGCGCCGCCGTTTACATTCACTTTGGAATCATCGATCCCGAGTTGATCCATGCTTACAAGTGCAACCGATGCGAATGCTTCATTCATCTCATAAAGATCTAAGCCTGCTGGGTCAAGGCCAGCCTTATCCGCTGCTTTCTTAATTGCGCGGGCTGGTTGGGCAACTAATGACGCATCTGGTCCCGCGACCATGCCATGCGCCAAAATTTCAGCCAGCACTGTGAGTCCAAGTTCAGCGGCTTTCTTTTCACTCATGACGATTACTGCAGCTGCGCCATCACTAATTTGTGACGATGAGCCGGCCGTAATTGTGCCATTTGGATCAAATGCTGGACGCAGTTTGGCAAGAGTTTCAGTCGTAGTTTCAGTTCGGATACCTTCGTCGGTTGCAAACAGGATTGGATCGCCCTTTCGCTGCGGAATTGCTACCGGAACTATCTCGTCAGCGAAAAGTCCGGCTGCCTGAGCGGCGGCGGCTCTTTGATGTGACTTTGCAGAGAACTCATCCTGACGCTCGCGCGAAATTTTTTCAGCAGCAGTGTATTTATCTGTTGCCTCGCCCATACCAAGTTGATCGATTGCGCAATAG
Organism: Actinomycetota bacterium; assembly: GCA_947491175.1. Taxonomy (GTDB): domain Bacteria; phylum Actinomycetota; class Actinomycetes; order S36-B12; family UBA5976; genus UBA5976. The sequence continues at coordinate 3,430 of CANLIF010000005.1, read as the reverse complement.
AGGCCATCAAATGCCATTGAGTCTTTAAGTTCCCAGTCGCCGTACTTCATACCTTCGCGACTTCCAACTAGTACGTGTGGGGCATTCGTCATACTTTCCATGCCACCGGCTACTACTACATCAACTTCACCCGAACGAATCAGTTGATCAGCCATTGCAATTGCGTTGATACCTGAAAGGCAAACTTTGTTAATGCTTATCGCAGGTACTTCAAGTCCAATTCCAGCTTTAATTGCTGCTTGGCGAGCGGGCATCTGACCGGCACCAGCCTGTAATACGTGTCCCATAATTACATAATCAACATCAGATGCTGCTACTCCTGATTTTTCTAGTGCGCCACGAATGGCAGTGGCACCTAGTTCAACAGCAGATACATCTTTTAGAGAGCCAAGCAATCGACCGATTCCGGTGCGAGCTCCACCAACAATGACTGACATTAAAGGCCTTTCAGATCAAGAAAAGTATGGAAAATTGCGCGTGATGTACAAAATCCCCTACTGTCACCTTAGCGATGTTCTTGTCCGCAACAGGAATCTGCCCAATGATTGCGAGGATTGCAATGGTCAATTTAAGTGCCGCTCTGGGCGGAACCCTACTGGGAATCGATCATGTTGGGCTTGCGGTTAGAGATTTGGACGAGGCGATCGCGCGCTGGTCTAAGACTTTTGGGATTGAAGTCTCCCACCGTGAAATTAATGAATCACAAGGTATTGAAGAAGCCATGCTCGACTTGGCTGATGGCACGCACTTGCAACTATTGACTCCACTTAATTCTGAGGCAACAATCGCTAAATTTCTCGAGCGAAGCGGCGAAGGAATGCAGCAACTTGCGTTTCGAGTGACTGATATTGAAGAAGCTATGGCTGCGGTACTTAAAGCCGGAATGCGATTGATTTATTCAGAATCCCAAATTGGTACCGCTGGGTCACTGATTAACTTTGTGCATCCAAAAGATGTTGGCGGAGTTCTTGTCGAACTTGTCCAAACAGTCGAACATTAGAAAAAAGATTTAATCCGACTTGTTTAGTAAGTCGTTCCAGCGAGACATCTCGCCATCCCAGGTCCAACTTAGTTCTGGCAAATCTGGGCGAATTTGTTCCAAGGCATAGTTCCACGCAATTCGCACGAACTTTTCACCAACCCATAGGTGTCTACATTCAGGAATGCCCACAACTTCACACTGCGGAACCACAGCAAATTTTTCTTTTGCCTCTGGTGGCTTTAAGTAGTCATCAAGTTCTGGAACTAATGCAGTAAGTGGTCGGCCAGAATCTGCCCAAGATTTCAAGTGTTCCTCGCTGCTCCACATCAACGGTGGGCTAAATAGAACTGCGCCTTGCACCGGATCAACATTGCCGTGCATCAAGGTCACGTCGGTGCCAAATGACCATCCAGCCAGCCAGATGTTTTCCAAACCACGATCCTGCGTAAACTGCAACGCAGCTTTTAGATCTAAACCTTCTAATACGCCTTGGTCATATTCACCTTCGCTGGTACCGGCTGCGCTGGTGGTTCCTCTGGTATTCCAACGCAAGATTGCCACGTCTGCCAAAGCAGGTAGGCGCCAAGCTGCTTTTTTAAATAGGTGACTGTCCATCATTCCGCCACCAGTTGGGTTTGGATGCAACAACAAAATTGTTGCTTTTGGTTTTGCAGAAATTGGTAGTGCTAACTCCCCCACCAGACGCAGATTGTCTTGCGTCACCAGCGTTATTGATTCGCGGTTAGCGGGCAACACACTGTTGGAAACTATCTCAGCCATCAGTACCTGCTCGGAGTCCTGCGTTTCCAACAGGCAGTGTGCCAGTGTCGTCTTTCATCAGCCGAGTAATCCATATTCCAAGCAACAATGTGCGCAGTACCGGGCTGGATTTCTCCTTCGCAACCAGGGCAGCGATAAACCTTTACTGATGTCTCCCCCGTGAGCGAGGTAACTTGCCATTCGCCGTCTGCGTGATTTTCAGTGCGACCGAAGTTGCCAAGTTTGAGCTCAGGTGGCTCTTCGTTGGAATCTCTTCGGTTTCGGCGCCCCATGTTTTAATCCTAAGTTCAAATCGAAAGGGTTAAACCGATAACGGTTGGTAGGTAGCAATTCCAGTGCGTTCTGAAAGTTCCACTTGTGCAGCCCTGACTTTTTCGATACCGAGGCTTGCAATGACTTCAAAAGGTCCTTCTGGTAACCCACAACCAAGTTTCATTCCAGAATCAATGTCAGCCTTAGTTGCATAGCCTGTGGCCGCCATGGCAATGCAGTCACCAAGGTATGCAATCAAGAGGTCGTTGTGAACCTGGTCCTTAATATCTTGGTTCGGATCGGTTGGTATTTCCAATTTTTCTGAGTAGTCATAGAAACCAGATCCAGATTTACGGCCTTTATTCCCTGCCGAAACAAGTTTGACCATTCCTGTTGCAGGCTCATCAATTTCTAATTGGGTATCTGCATGAATTGTCTTCAAGATCTCAACACAGGTATCAATACCGATTAAATCAAGAAGTTCGCATGGTCCCATCGGGTAGCCAGAGAGTTCCCGCATAGCTGCATCCATTTGCTCTTTGGAGGCCTGACCTGAGTCAAGAATTTGAACTGCATGATTCAAATAGCGAAGCAATAGTTTATTAACAATAAATCCTGGCTGATCCGAAATTCGCGCCAAGTGTTTTCCTAATGAGTTTCCAATTTCAACAATCTGAGACACTACTTCACCATCAGAATGATTAGTCGAAATCACTTCAACAAACTTTTGAACTGGAGCTGGATTGAAGAAATGCATTCCTACGACTTTTGCTGGGCGCGAAGTCGCATTTGCAATTTCTGTTACGGACAAACTTGATGTGTTTGTTGCCAAAATTCCGCTTGGCTTTACTGCAGCGTCAAGTTTAGAAAAGATATCTAACTTCAATGAAAGGATTTCAGGTGCTGCTTCAATAACCAGATCGCAATCAGCTAATAACGCAAAATCTTCTCCGAAAGTAACTCTTGCGGTAATCTCATCACTTTGTTCTTGGCTCAACTTGCCTTTTGAGACTGCTCGCGCAAGTGACTTTGCCAAATTTGATTTGCCAGCATCAACGGCTAGAGCAGATTCTGCGACACCAAATACTTGATATTCGGCGCGGGCAAACACTTCGACAATGCCCGCTCCCATAATTCCCAGACCAACAACACCAATTTGTGAAAAACTCATGTCGCTAGTCTGGCAGATGCCCAGATATGAACCTAAGTGGCCAGACTTTATTCTGCGGTTTATGACAGATTGCGACAGACTTAAGTCGTGCCAGCCTGGAACTCATTTTCGTACTTCTTTGGCCCACTCGTAGCATTTTCTGGCCTCGGAATCATGGTCTTGATATTGCGCTGGGCTTTTGCTCGCGGTGGTTCAGTTGTTGAGCGTCCTGCAAAAACTGGAAACCCCGATGAATACGGGATGTT
>CANLIF010000004.1 GCA_947491175.1 Actinomycetota bacterium | reverse complement strand
GAAGCAATTCAGTTCTGTGGCACCGAACGTTTAGGCCACGGAGTTCGAATCATTGATGATGTCACTGTCAATAGCGATGGCACAGTCACACTTGGCGATTTAGCTGCGTACGTTCGGGATCGTCGAATTCCGCTTGAACTTTGTCCTAAGTCAAATGTTGATACTGGAGCCGCTGCAAGTATTGCCGAACATCCGATTGGGTTATTTCGTAAGTTGAATTTCCGAGTTACTTTGAATACCGATAATCGGTTAATGTCAGACACTTCGATGTCATCGGAAATGACATCTCTAGTTAGTGCATTTGATTACTCATTGCGGGACTTGGAATGGCTGACGGTTAATGGCATGAAGAGTTCATTCCTGCCGTTTGATCAAAGATTAGACATTATTAACCAGGTAATTAAGCCAGGCTATGCCCGGCTTCGCGAACAAGTTGGCGCTTAATAACTTCCAGTGGCTGGGACGCCATCAAGAATTGCGCGCGAACTGGAAAGACCCAGGCGAGTTGCGCCAGCTGTAATAAGTTCGGTCACAAATTCAATGTTGCGGATCCCACCTGAGGCCTTGATGCCTAATCGACCGCCAACAGTTTCATGCATGATCTTTATGGCGCGAATATCAGCGCCACCTGCTGGATGAAATCCAGTTGACGTCTTTACGAAATCAGCTCCAGCGCTTTCACATCTTTGGCAGGCCTTAGCAATCTGTTCATCGGTCAGTGCTGCAGTTTCTAAAATTACCTTTAGCAATGCGCCAGCCGTTGCTTTACGAACCGCCGCCACTTCGGCCTCTAAGTAATCCCAATCTCCCATGATTGCTCGGCCAACATCGATAACCATATCGACTTCGTGGGCGCTTTGCGAGACCGAAAGCTTGGCTTCGGCTGACTTAATCTCTGCCGCATGTTTGCCGCTTGGAAAACCACAGACTGTTGCAACCTTCACACCGTTGGAAACAGTCGCTGCCGCTAGCGAAACAAAAGTAGGCGAAACACATACTGAGAAAGTTCCTAATTCAGCAGCTTCGTGGCAAAGGGCAATGACATCTGAATTTGTTGCCTCAGGCTTAAGCAAAGTGTGATCTATCAGTTGTGCTAATTGATTTCGATTCATCAATTGCCTCCGCTTAGTAGTGGCCCAGCATCAGCTGCTAGAAGTATTAATTCATTATCGGCCGTATGTCTGGCAATCTCTAAATCTTCCCCACGAACGACAACTTCTAAATAGCACTTTATCTTTGGTTCAGTCCCACTTGGTCGAATAATCACTCTCGCTTTCTCAACTTGGTCCATACCTGCCAGATGAATTATGACTGCATCTGTCACAGGCAATTTTCCAGACCCAGTTGCTAGATCCTCGATGTCACTAACTTGCAATTTCCCCAGTTGCTTGGGTGGATTGTTCCGAATTCTTAGCATGGTTGAAGCCACGTGTTCACTACTAGTTACGCGAATCGAAACTTGATCTGTGACATGCAGGCCGTATGCTTTTGCTAATTCATCGAGGACTTGCCACACCGTACTTTCAATACTTTGTAAATGAGCAAGCAACTCCATAAACACCGCAGCTGCAGAAATTCCATCTTTATCACTGACATTTGCAGGATCTACGCAGTATCCAAGCGCTTCTTCATACCCAAAAACTAAGTTGTTGACTCGTGATACCCACTTGAATCCAGTCAAAGTGGATTCATAATTAAGCCCAGCAGACTTTGCGATTGGTTCTAGCAGCATGGAAGAAACGATTGAATTTGCAAACGTACCGGAGATTTTTGAGCCGGCTAAGTTTGCTCGTTCGATCATCCACCAACCAAGCAGTGCGCCGACTTGATCTCCACGTAGCGCAATCCAGTTTCCAGTTGAATCTGGCACCGAAATTGCCAGGCGATCGGCATCTGGATCATTTGCTATCAATACATCCACCTTTTGTAATTCAGCCAAGGCTATGGCTATGTCAAGGGCACCTTTTTCTTCTGGATTGGGAAATGCCACAGTGGGAAATGCGGGATCTGGATCACGTTGTTCAATGGCCGCAATTGGTTCGGCAAAGCCAGCGGCGCGAAAAACTGATTTCAAAGTGTTCCAGCCCACACCATGCATAGCGGTGTAAACCGAAGTAACAGATTTGCGTTGTGCTTCAGTAGTTGGCCCAGAAATAATAATTTGTGAAGTCATAGATACGTATGAATTCAGTACGTCAGCACTAACAACATTTCCAGTGTCACCTTGAGTTATCTCTCTGACGTCTGAAACAGACTTGATTAAAGTAGCAATCTCTTCATCGATTGGCGAAACGATTTGTCGGCCATCACCTAAATAAACTTTGTAACCGTTATCTTGTGGCGGGTTGTGACTGGCAGTCACCATTACTCCCGCACAAGCATCCTGGTGTCGAATTGCAAAAGCTAGAACTGGTGTTGGTACCACGTGTGAAAAAACGATTGGTTGTAAGCCAGCACCAGACATCACCAGGGCTGTGTCTTTTGCAAAGACTTCACTGTTGTACCTAGCGTCAAATCCAATTACGACTTTTTGTCCGGTAAAACCTTGCTGAACTAGAAATTGAGCCAAGCCAGATGCTGCCCTTAAAACTGAAACTCGGTTCATCCGATTTGGGCCGGCACCTAAAGCGCCACGTAACCCAGCAGTACCAAATTCCAGTGCGGCCGAAAACGCATCCTGTAATTCATGTAGGGCTAAGTGATCAGTTTGGGCAGCCTGTAAAAGTTCAGCGAGTTGATTTTTAGTCACCTGGTCGGGATCTTGAGCAAGCCAAGATTGCACTTGGATAGTCAGTTCACTGGCAATACTCACTTCTCTAGCGTAAAGCCGAGTTACTTGTTTGGTAACAACGCCTCAATATCTGAACGAATATCTTCTGGAGTGGTGTTTGGCGCGTAACGTTTGATTGAATCACCATCAGGTGCAATCAAAAACTTTGTAAAATTCCATTTCACGGTGCTGCCAAGTAAACCTTTGGATTTGCTCTTTAAGAATTGAAAGATTGGGTGTGCGTCCTTACCGTTTACATTCACTTTTTGTGACAACGGGAACGCCACACCAAAATTTACTTTGCAAAATTCATCTATCTGAGCATCATCACCTGGTTCTTGGTGTGCAAATTGATCGCATGGGAAACCTAGAACTATAAGTCCTTGTCCTGCGAATTCTTCGTGGAGTTTCTGAAGACCTTCGTACTGTGGGGTAAATCCACACTTACTAGCTGTGTTGACAACCAAGATTGGCTTGCCGGAATAGTCAGATAGCGAAACTAATTCACCACGATTAGTTGTAAAGGACAAGTCATAGATGTTTGATGCAGTAGTCATAACTCAATAATTCCCCGCTTTTATTGTTCTAGCAACCTTTAACTGGGTAATTAAACAAAGCAGGGTGGTTTAACCGATATAGTCAGGAGGTGGAAACAATAATTTTAAATATGCGTTGGGCCGGCTACTTGCTATTCGCAATTGGCATGATTAATTGGCGATACCAGAACTCGTTTCAAAAAGGCGCACCACTTTGGTTGTTTGGCCTTGCTTTACTTATTGGTACCTACATGCCGGCAGTAGCTAAAGTTTTAGTTACAAAAATTGGCATCGCTATCGTTGCAATAATTGTTGCCCTCATGCTTTTTTTGGCTTTTACTGCCTAAGTAGTGGTTTTGGCGGGACTATAAAGAAAATGATGGAAATCCGCCCTTCAAGTAGAATTGAAGCCTGCAAGCAATTGTGAATTTTGCAGTTTGTGCCGAGTCAAGGAGTTGCAATGGGTTTACTTGAAAACTTGGAGCAACGTCTTGACCAAATCGTAAATGGCTCATTTTCCAAGGCCTTCAAATCTGAAGTTCAACCAGTTGAACTCGGCGCTGCCCTGCAGCAAGAAATCGATAATCGTGCTGACAACATAAACGGACAGACCGTTGTTCCTAACATCTTTATCGTTGAACTTGGGCCAGTCGATCACGAGCGGTTATCGACCTACTTCAACACATTAAGTATCGAGCTTGGAACTTTGGCTAATTCATACACCAATGAGCAGCGGTACACCGCAGTGGACTTAGCGCATATCACCTTTGACTTAGATCAAAGCCTGGAAACCGGGGTATTTCGAATTCGTAGCGCAGCGGCCTCGAGACCAGTGGACGTAGTTGTGGCCGCATCCGAATTTCAAAATTCAACTCCACAAATGCCTGAGGCTGCGTTCGCAGCTGTTGCCACTCCATACTTAACCTCGGTAACGGGTGAAGAATTTAGGATCACCAAATCTGTGACGAGCGTTGGGCGTGGCATAGAGGCCGATATCCAAATTGATGACACAAGTGTCAGCCGTCTGCATTGTTCAATCGTTTTAGGGTCGGAAGTTTTAATCCGCGACCTTGATTCAACAAATGGGACAATCGTCGATGGGAACAGAGCGAGCGAGTCGGTGCTTTACGACGGATCAATAATAAAAATTGGAAACATTACTTTTACGTACATGAGTAAGTGAGCTGGCTATGTCAGAGTTATTGCTCAGCGTGCTTCGAATCGGTTTTCTAATTGCGCTTTGGTGGTTTGTGCTGACCGTAGTTTCGGTTTTGCGAAGAGACTTACAGGCACCTCGTGATGCCAAGCCGTTGACACCGGCTCGTACGGTGCAACGACCAAGCCCACGCGCCACGCTTCGGGCTAGAAAAACTTCTACCCAACTTGTAATAGTTGAGGGCGCACTTCGTGGGACTGTAGTTCCATTGGGTTCCTCACCAATCGTTATTGGACGCGCATCGGATGCCACGATTGTTCTAGACGACGATTTTGTTAGCACGCATCATGCTCGTCTCACTCCGAATGGAAATCATTGGATCGTGGAAGATCTCGGATCAACCAATGGGACTTACATTGATAAGACTCGAGTATCTACTCCTACCGTGTTTAAACCTGGTACTCAATTACGCATTGGTAAAACCAGTATGGAATTGAGCTCATGACAAATTTAAGTCTTCGTTTTGCAGCGCGATCCGAAATTGGAAAAGTTCGTCGCAATAACGAGGATGCAGGTTATGCAGCAACGGATTTACTCGTTGTCGCCGATGGCATGGGAGGGCACGAAGCAGGCGAGCTCGCTAGCGCCGCCACTGTTGCCGCAGTAGTTGCAGCTGCTTCAAATTCTGTTGGGGCCGATGAAGTTCTAAATCAGCTTGCCGAAGCGGTTATTACATCTGGTGAGTACATCGCAGACGTAGTTTCGGGTGATCGTGATCTCGCCGGAATGGGCACAACGATGACTGTTGTGGCATTGCGCGAAGATCGCATTGCAATGGCGCACGTAGGGGATTCCAGGGCATACGTTTACCGCGATGGTGCGTTACAACAAATGACCAAAGATCACACCTTCGTCCAGACTTTGGTTGACTCGGGCGAAATTACCTTAGAACAAGCGGCAGTACATCCTCGGCGCAATCTGATGATGCGCGCAATCGATGGCATTCATGCCGTTGAGGTTGATCTCTCAGTTCGCGAAACCCGGGAAGGTGACCGTTACCTGCTTTGTAGCGATGGCCTATGTGGCGTTATTGATGCGAATGCAATTTCAGAATGTTTGTCGCAGGAAGATTTGACTCAAGCAGTAACGCTATTGATTGATGCCGCAATGGCAGCGGGTGCACCAGATAACATAACCGTCGTAGTTGCCGATGTTGTGAACGATTCACTCGAAGTTGATGCCGTACTAATTGGATCTGCAGCAGATTCAGTTAATCAGTCGCGACTGCCTGCTGTTGATTTCCCTGAAGAAGGCGAAGCGTCCGTTCAAATTATTGATCGTGTTTTATTGGAAGCTAGAAAGAGCTGGCTTGTTCCAGTACTTTCAACCATCGGAGTAATCGCACTTGGATTTGTAGTTACGATTTGGTGGCTGGCTAATCAATGGTTTGTCGGCGTTTATGAGAAAACATCCGTGGTCGCGATTTTCCAAGGAGTTCCTGCTGGCGGAATGTATCGGCTAGTTGAAATTTCTGATATCGATGCCGCGAGCTTGCCCGAATTTGAACGAGATCAGGTTTATCAAACCTTTGAATCTGGTGACTTTGAAAATGCGGAGGCTGCCGTAAAGCGCCTCAAGCTAAGTGCAGACTTATGTGTCCTTACGCCTTCGACACCTGGATGTCCGGAGCTAGTTCCGTGACCGAAACGCTAAATCGCTATCGAGTGTCAACTCGGCGTTCTGCGGAATTGGTTTTACTTGTAGGTGCTTGGTTGATTGGTGTCTTTGCCTGGATTTTGGTGGATTCAGCAACCGGTGAGAGTTCTTTTGGCGGTTGGACTTCATTGCTGAGTGCGGGCCTACTTCTGCTCATTGCACATGGAGTGGTCAGGTGGCAAGCCCCATATGCAGATCCACTGTTGTTGCCAAGTGTGGCTGCCTTAAACATGCTCGGTCTGGCAATGATTCATCGACTCGATATTGCTGCCACCCAACGCGCGATAAGTAATGGCAGTCCAATGCCAACTCCAGATGTTTACTTGCAACTGACTTGGATGTTGTTGGGATTAGTCGCTTTCATATTGATCTTGATTTTTGTCACAGACCATCGCAGGCTGCAACGATTTACTTTTACGGCAGGGTTTGCTGGAATCGTTCTACTGTTTATTCCGCTTCTGCCATTCATTGGTTCTGAAATTAATGGCGCCCGACTGTGGATAAATATTCTTGGATTTTCCTTTCAACCTGGGGAGTTAGCCAAAGTTGCTTTAACCATATTCTTTGCCGGATTTTTGGTTTCGCGACGTCATTCGCTGGCATTGATTCACAACAAGATTCTTGGCGTTGGAGTCCCGCGCGCTAAAGATTTAGGGCCGCTTATCTTGGTTTGGCTTGCTGCGCTGCTTGTTTTAATTTTGGAACGAGATCTTGGCACCTCACTACTTTTATTTGGACTTTTTATTGTGATGCTCTACGTTGCAACTGGTCGAAGGTCCTGGGTCTTGATAGGTGCAACCCTGCTAACGGTTGGTGGTGGCTTGGCTTACCTAGCATTTGGTCACGTCCGGGTTCGCTTTGATGTTTGGTTAGATCCATTTGCTGATGCAAACGGTTCAGGATTTCAGATCGTGCAATCGCTTTATGGATTTGCAAATGGCGGAATTTTTGGAACTGGTTGGGGGCAGGGCTACCCACAATTAGTGCCGTTTGCAAAAACAGATTTTATAACTTCTGCGCTTGGTGAAGAGTTGGGCTTGATGGGATTGATTGCGATCTTGTTGCTATTTGCAATTGTTGTGGAACGTGGCGCGCGGGCTGCAGTTGCAACGCGTGATCCATTTGGAAACTTGTTGGCGATTGGCTTGACTGCCGTTATCGGACTTCAGACATTTATTGTTATCGGTGGAGTGACTCGACTCGTGCCATTGACTGGATTAACGACTCCATTCTTGTCCTATGGCGGCTCTTCTTTGGTTGCAAACTACATAATCATTGCGATGTTAATTCGGATATCTAATGCAGCCCGCGCACCTGAAGTTAGCGATGCTGACTTAGTTATGCGTCAGGATGATCGCGATGATTAGACAAATCAATCGAGTCACTGCGGTCATAGTTCTTCTCTTGCTGGCTTTGATTGTCAATCTTTCCTACATTCAAGTTTTCAAAGCAGGTGACTTACGAAGCCAGTCCGGTAATCAACGGGTGACGTTGACTGAGTATTCGCATGAACGTGGACCTATTTTGCTCGCTTCCCAAGCTATTTCGGAATCAACACCTACCGCGGATGCCTTGAAGTATTTGCGCGAATATGCCGATGGCTCAACGTTCGCCTCGGTCACCGGGTTCTATTCCGTAGTTTATGGCGCTACTGGAATCGAATCTGAAGAGAACAGTGTGCTGGCAGGTAATGACAGCCGATTCTTTGTTGATCGCCTGCAACAATTATTTGCAAATCGCGAACCTAAAGGTGGGGCAATTCGCTTAACAATTGATCCTGATGCCCAGATCGCCGCCATGAAGGCGCTTAATGGCAGAACTGGAGCAGTCGTTGCGATCGACCCGACTACCGGCGCGATTCTGGCTCTAGCAAGTTCGCCGTCATTTGATCCGAACTTGCTCTCTAGTCACGATGCTGGTGATATCCAAGCAAACTACGAAAAACTAAATGCTGATTCAGACCAACCTTTACTTAATCGGCCACTAGCAATGACACTGCCACCGGGCTCCACATTCAAATTGGTCACCGCTGCTGCTGCTTTGGAATCTGGCAAATACGTTGCTGGCTCGCAACTACCGGGCCCGACGGAAATCAATTTGCCTGGAACAGACGTTCAACTTGGTAACTGGAACGCAAAGTCGTGTGGTGCTGGTGATGTGACAACTTTGCAAGCCGCACTCGAGATTTCATGTAACACGGCTTTTGCTTGGCTCGGCATGGAATTGGGCGCCGATGCCATTGACGAACAAGCTAAGAAATTTGGTTTTGAGTCTGAGTTTTCAGTCCCCATGACTTCTGCCATCAGCAGATTTCCAGTTGCTCCAAACAAGCCCCAGACCGCAATGAGCGCGATCGGGCAATTTGATGTGCGAGCAACGGTTTTGCAGATGGCTATGGTTGCGGCCGGGATTGCAAATGACGGTGTCGTTATGAATCCGTATTTAGTTAGCCAAGTGCTTGGACCAGACTTAACAGTGTTGCAAAACACTAATCCCTCTGCTTTTGGTCGCGCTATGTCCATTGAAAACTCTAGAATTTTGCGGGACATGATGGTTGGGGTTGTCGAAAATGGCACGGCGTCAAAGGCCAGGATTTCTGGGATCGGTGTTGGCGGGAAAACTGGCACAGCTGAAAATTCACCTGGTGAACCTGCGCATGCATGGTTTGTGGGGTTTGCCCCAAGTGGGCAGTCAAAGGTAGCTATCGCAGTTGTACTCCAAAATGGCGGTGGTGCTTCAGAAGTTAGTGGTAACGCTTTGGCAGCACCGATTGCTGCCGCCGTGATGCGAGCGATTCTAAAACCGTAGGTAAGCATAGAATTAGTTCTACAAGCCGTAAATTAAAGGGGAGATCTTGTGAGTGCCTTCACCCATCTTGGTGATAGATATGACGTCGGACAGGTAATTGGCCGCGGCGGCATGGCTGAAGTTTATGAAGGCACAGATCGCCGATTAAGCCGACGGGTTGCAATCAAGGTATTACGTCCTGATCTGGCCCGCGATCCAATGTTCCAAGAGCGGTTTCGCCGTGAGGCACAATCTGCTGCTGGCCTCAATCATCCAAACATTGTTGCGATTTATGACACCGGAGAAGATTTAGTCGGTGACGGCGCAACACAAGTGAATATTCCTTACATTGTCATGGAGTACGTGGATGGCGTCACACTGCGTCACATGTTAAACAATGGTCCAAGAATTTTGCCTGAGCGGGCACTCGAAGTTGTAGCTGGAGTCCTTGCTGCCCTTGATTACGCACACCGCCATGGAATAGTTCATCGCGACATTAAACCTGCAAACATCATGATAAACGCGAACGGCGACGCAAAGGTCATGGACTTTGGAATTGCCCGCGCAATGAGTGATGCGGCTACTTCAGTTACTGCAACCAGTGCGGTTATGGGAACTGCGCAATACCTTTCGCCAGAACAAGCACGCGGCGAATCTGTTGATGCTCGCAGTGATCTTTATTCAACTGGGTGCGTGCTTTACGAACTGCTGACAAGTACTCCGCCATTTAACGGAGAGTCACCTGTTTCAATTGCTTATCAACATGTTAATGAAGTTCCAAAGCTTCCTTCATCTGTTGATCCTTCAATCCCAACAACTTTAGATTCAATTACCATGACGGCTTTAACTAAGTCGCCGGCTAATAGATACCAAACTGCCGCTGAAATGCGATTTGATATTGAACGTGCAATTGCCGGATTACCAATTTCAACTCGACCAGATAGTTCTCCTGTTGCTACTGATTTAGGTGCCACGACGCTATTGCCTATCACCAGTCCAGCTCAAGTAACAACTACAGCTGTCGCAACGGCAAGCAAGCAGGGCACGCGGAAAAAGTGGGTAACAGTTGCGATCGCAACTGTTGTGTCGGCAGCATTGTTGCTATTTCTTGGAAACCAATTACTCCCTGAAGGTCAAGAACTTGTCACAACCCCTAACCTAAAATCCAAAACAATTGATGAGGCCACTTTAGCTCTCACTGAAGTTGGATTGAAAGTTGGAACTGAGACGCCACAAGCGGACGATAATGTGCCAAAAGGAACAATCATTGGTCAGGATCCAGCTCCTGGAGAATTGATAGAAGCCGGGCAAGCAGTCAACTTGATAGTTTCTGCCGGCAAAGACCAAGTGCCCGTACCGGACTTAACCAATCTGCTTTCAATTGATGATGCGCGGTTAGTTCTCACCGAAGCAAAACTACTTCTTGGTCGCGTAACACCTGTTGATAGCGAACAACCAGAAGGTACCATTCTGGAGCAGGATCCGGTTGCTAACACTGTTGTAGACATTGGCACGCTGGTCAGTGTTAAGGTTTCGAATGGCAAGATTCCAATGCCAGATGTAACAATGATGAATGAAACTGAGGCCAAGAATTTGCTAATCAATGCTGGATTCTTGGTCGACATCGTGAAGCAGGAAGATGAGTACTATGCGCCAGGTACCGTAATAACGCAGTCGCCATTTCCAGGTCTACTTGCACTTAAAGGTTCCATCGTAACTCTGACAGTGGCCTCCGCCCCCGTAGTAGTTTTATGTCCAGATGGTTCCCCGGTTCCTGAAAGTGGAGTGTGCCCATCAGCGACTCCGACTCCGACTCCCTAACACAATTGGACTTATCGTTGTGACTCGGATTTTGGTGATCGACAACTACGACAGTTTTGTATTCAACCTGGTTCAGTACCTAGCGCAACTAGGTGCAAAAGTTGATGTGCTGCGAAATGATGAAGTCACTGTCGAGCAAGCTCGTGGGTATGACGGAGTATTACTTTCACCTGGTCCAGGAACTCCCACGGATGCAGGAGTATGCATTGACATCGTCAAGGAACTGGGCGGACAAGTTCCAATCTTTGGGGTTTGTCTTGGCCACCAAGCTATCGCAGAAGCATTTGGCGCAACAGTTTCTCGTGCACCAGAGTTATTACACGGAAAAACATCGCAAGTGTTTCACTACAAGCAAGGAGTACTTGCAGATTTACCATCGCCATTTACTGCAACGCGTTATCACTCATTGGCAGTCGAAAGAGACACGGTTCCGGCGGAGTTAGAAATAACTAGCGAAACTGAGGATGGCATCATCATGTCACTTCGACACCGAGAACTCGACATCGAAGGTGTGCAATTTCATCCTGAATCAGTCTTAACTGAAGGTGGACACAAAATGTTAGCCGAATGGTTAGTTAGATGTGGCGATCTGGAAGTCCGAAACTTAGCACAAGGTTTGCAACCGGTTATACCTAGTTTAAAAAATTCGCACTAGTTAACGTTGTTCGATTGAACCCTGCCAAGCAGGAATCGTAGTTTGATTCAATATCGAAACATCCCAACCAAGATTTAATCGCTCGACATATTCTCGATAAAGCAAAACACCTGGTTCTTCCTTTAGTGCCTGTTGTAATTCTGAAATATTACCAATTGCTGTCACAACAAATGGTGGCGAGTAAACCTGTCCTTGTAAAAGCAGGGTGTTGCCAACACATCGAATTGCTGAGGTACCAATTATGCGTTGATCCATAACTTGGATTGCGGTAGCGCCGCCACGCCACATCGCGTTTACCACTGCCTGGACATCTTGTTGATGCACCACTAAATCATCAGGGCTAACGCCATCTGGAAGCGGTGAGCCAGGTTCACGCGGTGCGTCATCTAATGAAATTCGAAGAGCTGATCCCGAAACTGGAGTCAGGCCTGTTGCTTGTTCAAGTTGATTTATCTGCGTGCTTAGCGCGGGACTGATTTTCGTAATGTATAAGTCGTTTACTTCAGTAGCTAAAGTGTCAACCTCGGATTGCAATACCCCGACCTTGCTGGCTCGGTCTAGAACTAGGCTGCGCAGGTCTTCTAGGCCTCCAGTACGTAAATTGGTGCCATCGGCAGTGATACCACTGGCTACAAATAGGAATCCAGCAATACCTGCAGATCCAGTGACCAGGACAGTTTTAGCTCGCCTCGAAAGGCTGCTCATTTACTTATCCACAGGGTTATCCACCGCTGGGGAGGAATTACACCCATGTAATTTATTTCCAGCGAGTGGCTAAGGCAAACCCAATACCAATAAGGGCAAATCCAATCAAAACGTTGGTTAGATTGCCAAAATCTGACATAAGTGGGACTTGGCTACCTACTAAATAGAACACCACTATCCACAGCAGTCCCAATATAAACATTGTCACCATTGCTGGTGCTAGCCAAACTGGATTTCCGATCTTGAATGACTCGGGCCCCTTGGCCGGTGGTGGTGTGTAGGCGACTTCTTTTGACTTGCGCAACTTTGACTTAGGCATGATTAAACCTTACCTGTATTTGGCAAGTGCAATGCATTTTTGGTGGCCTCAGACAAATAGGTATGGGTGGGTCGAAATATTCCGTGCAGCTAGATTCCAATCAGCGCAGAAACTTGGGTATTTCGAGCCACAGTGGCCAGCACTAAAACTGCAAATATCCCAACTAATCCGGCGCGGTGGATTTGGTCCCGATTCAGTCTGGTTCCCTTGGTGTAAAGAAAAGCGACAGCGGCTCCAACGGCTGCCCCGCCAAAGTGGGCGCGCCAATCTATCCCGGGCTGCAAGAATCCGATCACGACGTTTAACCCCAGCAGGACAATCAACTGGGAAACATCACTTCGCATTTCGCGCCCGATCACAATCGTTGCAGTGATTAATCCAAAGATTGCGCCGCTAGCCCCGACCGAGACAGTGTTTAAATCCGAAAACCAATATGAAGCAACGGATCCACCGAGGGCCGAGAGAACATAAAGTGAAGCAAAACGCATTTGTCCAAGCATGCTCTCTAGTTGTGGACCTAACCAGTACAGCGCATACATATTGAAAAGCAAGTGAAGGATGCCACTGTGCAACACCGTAGAGGTAAGTAGACGCCACCACTGCCCTTGTGCAATTGCTTCTGGAATCATTCCATACGTAAATGCAAAGCTACCAAGCAACATAGACAACGCGAAAATACTGACGCAAGTAATCAGAATCGCTCGAGTGACTTTAGGAACTAAGTTGAATGAACCTCCAAATTTAGTTTTTGGGATTGCGACTTGGGCGGCTGCAACGCAATCTGGACATTGAAATCCAACCGGTGCGCTAATCATGCAGTCTGGGCAGATCTTGCGGTCACAACGACCGCAAGATACATAGGCTTCACTGTCGGTATGTCGAAAACAAGTGTTGTTCACGCTTAACCTCGGGAAACAGTAACGCTCTCAATTACTACATCAGCAATTGGACGATCATTTTGTCCAGTTGGCACATTTGCAATCGCGTCGACAACATCACGGCCAACTTGATCTGCGACTTCGCCAAAGATTGTGTGCTTGAAGTTCAACCATGTGGTCGGCGCAACTGTGATGAAGAATTGTGATCCGTTGGTATTCGGCCCCGAATTTGCCATGGCAAGTAGGTAAGGGCGGTCAAAAACTAATTCTGGATGTGGTTCATCCTCGAACTTGAAGCCTGGGCCACCAGTACCTTGACCAAGTGGATCGCCCGCTTGAATCATGAAGTTAGGAATGATGCGATGAAAAACCGTTCCGTTGTAAAGCGGATTAGTAGATTTTTCGCCAGTTGCCGGATGCGTCCATTCAACTGAGCCATCGGCTAAGCCAAGAATGTTTTTTACGGTCTTTGGTGCGTGATTATCAAAGATGTTGATGTTGATATCACCGTGGTTAGTATGCAAAGTCATTGTTGAGGTCATGTCTTAATTCTCGCACAACTTTAGTTATCCAGCGAATACAAAACTTACTGAACCAAGTAAGAGAGCCCACGATTTCTCGTGGGCTCTCTTTGATTAGGTTTATTACTTCTTACTGCCTCGAACATCAAGAACAACAGTTGCCAAAACATCCGCATGTAGGCGAACTGTGATTTCGTGACGACCGGCTGTTTTGATTGGTGCGGCAAGAACAATCTTGCGCTTATCAACGTCTACAACGCGGATTGCCGAAGCAATGTCCCCAACAGTGATGGAACCAAATAGGCGTCCTTCGCTGCCAGCACGAGCTGAAATCACAATTGCGGCGGCCTCAAGAGCTTCCTTGATTTCAACTGCATGATCAAGATCGCGAACTGAACGCTTGTTGCGCGCGCGCTTGATTTGGGTGACCTGCTTTTCGCCGCCACGAGTCCATGAGGTTGCAAGACCCTGTGGAACTAAATAGTTACGGCCAAATCCTGGCTTAACATCTACAACATCTCCGGCACTACCAAGGCCAGTGACTTCTTGAGTCAAAATAAGTTTCATAAGTCATCTCTCCTTATCGTGCTGTTGATGTGTATGGAAGTAATGCGATCTCGCGTGCGTTCTTTACGGCATTTGCAATATCGCGCTGATGCTGAGTGCAGTTACCTGTAATCCGGCGGGCGCGAATCTTGCCACGATCGGAAATGAACTTACGCAAGGTTGGAATGTCTTTGTAATCAATTACTGCCGCATTTTTGCTGCAGAATGCACAAACCTTCGGCTTGAATTTCTTAATTGGTGGCTTAGCCATTGTGGTGCTCCTCTGGAAGCCCGGTTCTACCCGGAATGGTTGTTCAACAAATGTTGAGTTGGATGGGATCGTTCGTTAGAACGGAGGTTCGTCTCCTGCGGTCGCAGGTGCGGCCCAAGGATCTTCGGATGGTCCAGCTGAGCTGCCGCCGCCGTTGTAACCACTGTCAGTGCGTGCAACACGAGTAACTGTTGCGGTTGCATTCTTTAATGCTGGACCGACATCATCAACATCCATTTCAACTACGGTGCGCTTTTCGCCTTCCTTAGTTTCATATGAACGTTGCTTCAAACGGCCAGTAACTAGAACACGAGTGCCCTTGGTTAAGGATTCTGCTACGTTCTCGGCATATTGACGCCAGACGCTACAACGCAAAAACAGAGTGTCTCCGTCTTTCCATTCGTTGGTCGCTTTGTCGAGCATTCGAGTTGTTGAAGCAACTGTGAATGATGCGACAGCCTGGCCATTTGGAGTAAAGCGCAGTTCGGGGTCACCGGTTAGGTTTCCAATAACTGTTACTACTACGTCTCCTTGTGCCATGACTTACCTCTACTTCACGTCGAGACGCATGACTTTAGTGCGAAGCACTGATTCATTTAGTCCCAACTGGCGATCTAATTCTGCA
This sequence comes from Actinomycetota bacterium, assembly GCA_947491175.1. GTDB lineage: Bacteria > Actinomycetota > Actinomycetes > S36-B12 > UBA5976 > UBA5976. The sequence goes on along the minus strand of CANLIF010000004.1, from coordinate 5,676 downwards.
ACTGCTGCTGGTGAGCAATTGATGTCTAGTAGGGCGTAGATTCCTTCACCCTTTTTATTGATTTCATGTGCCAAACGGCGACGACCCCAGATATCGACTTTGCCAACTGTGCCGCCATCGGTCTTGACTACGTTAAGAAACGCATCAAGTGACGGTGCAACGGTTCGCTCTTCGAGCTCGGGATCGAGAATTACTACAACTTCGTAGTGACGCATACTGATACCCACCTCCTATGGACTAATTGGCCACGGTCTTTCCGTGACAGGAGGGATCAAGAACCTTTAGTCTAGAGCATTTTTGTAAGGCCAAAAAACCTTATGCACAACTCAGATTGAGAATCAACTTGGATTTTGATTGGGTGGGAAAGAGCCGCTGGACCATGCCAAGTACCCTTAATTCATGGGAAATCTAGCAATTGGATCGCATGTCGGGGGCAATGATCCCATCGCAAAAGCCAAAGAGCTGGGTTTGGACCACATTCAGATCTTCCTGGCAGATCCGCAAGGGTGGAAAGGTTCGATTTTCCCGCACTCCGATGGCGCGGTTGGCCTTAAGGCCAGTTCGGAAGCTGCGAATATAGGCATATATGTCCACGCCAGATACATCATTAATGTGGCAACCACCAATAACAAGGTTCGGATTCCAAGTCGCAAGTTACTCCAAACGGATGTGGACGCAGCAGCAGCTGTAGGCGCCAAAGCCGTAATTGTTCATGGTGGCCATGTAACTGATGGGGATGACCCGCAAGCCGGAATCGATAACTGGGTTAAAGCGTTGGCGCAATTAGATATGAAGGTTCCAGTACTTATTGAAAACACTGCTGGTGGGAAAAATTCCATGGCTCGCAGATTGGAATCCGTCAAAGGACTTTGGGGCGCAGTTGGTGACACGGGAGTTGGATTTTGTCTAGACACTTGCCACGCCCATGCCGGCGGTATTGACATGGGTGCGCTCGCCGACACAATTCTTGGAATTACTGGTCGTATTGACCTAATACATTGCAATGATAGTCAGGGCTCGTTTGATTCTGGTGTTGATCGCCATGCAAATCTCGGCGAGGGTTCAATCGGTATGGACAACATAATCAATTGCCTAAAAACCGCAAAGGCTCCGATTGTTTTAGAAACTCCATTTGATGGTGTGGCTGCTGATTTAGATTTATTGCGCGCGTCACTGTAAATCAAATTACCCATCGTCGCCAATATCCATAGGTACATCGAAACCATAGGTAGATTGAATACGTGCACGTTCGCCAAATAAGTTCTGAAGAGCACCTGTCATATATTGCAGGTCGCTCATCAGTGTCATTTTTGCAAACGCCTGCTTGGGGTAAAACTAAAGGCGGCTGGACTTCCCAGTCACTGGGTTGGTTTGCCGATGATGAACTAGTTGGTGCTGGCCTAATTTTGTTGCGCAAAGTCCCAAAGGTCGAAAAGTATCTTGCTTACCTCCCAGAAGGTCCTGATTTAAATTGGGAAAATGAAAATGCCGTTGCGCGGGCATTGAATGCACTCACAGTATTTGCAAAAGAACGTGGGGTATTTCAAATAAAAATGGGTCCGCATACTTGGGTTAGGCGTTGGCATGCGGAAACTTTGAAATCTGCAATTGCACAAGAAGTTGCAAAAGTAATTGGCGAAGTGACGCCTGATGAAGTTAATGAAGCTGGAATTAATTTATTGAGCCAATTGACAAAACTGGGTTGGAAGCAACGTAAAGCAGAAGCTTCGGGATTTGGCGATTACCAACCAAGATACGTTTTTCAAATCGATCTAACTGAAAAGACCAATGAGCAAATTTTTGAAGGTTTCAATCAGCAGTGGCGACGAAACATTCGCAAAGCTGAAAAGGAAGGTGTAACAGTTCGCCAAGGAACGATTTCAGATTTGGAAACATTTCATACCTGCTATCTAGAAACTGCAAAACGTGATCACTTTACCCCGCGCTCGCTTTCGTACTTCCAAACTATGTGGACTGCAATGCGCAGCGAAGCTTCAGAGCGAATTGCATTAGTAATTGCATCGCATCCAGATCATGAAGGTGCAATCGCAGCGACCACTATGACCCGCGTTGGAAATCACACTTGGTATTCCTACGGTGCGTCTACTACTGCCGCCCGGGATTTACGTCCTAGCAATGCCGTGCAATGGGAAATGCTAAAGATCGCAATAGCGGAAGGTGCCGATATTTATGACATGCGGGGCATCTCTGACACGCTGGATTCCAACAATCATTTGTTCGGATTAATTCAATTCAAGCTCGGAACTGGCGGGTACGCGCAAGAATATGTGGGTGAATGGGATTATGTACTTTCGCCAATTTGGGCCAGAGCCTTTGATGTCTACATGTCGAGGCGGAGATAGTTAATGACATTTTCGTTAAAAGTTGATGCCACAAAATTTCGTAGCCACTTAGTCTCAGTGATGAATGGTTATGCAAGCGCTGGCGCCGACTTAGTTCCCGTAGTCAAAGGCAATAGCTACGGCTTTGGACGAAGCGCACTAGCTCGTGAGGCTTCCCGGCTTGGCTGTAATCGAATAGCGATCGGTACCGTTTGGGAGTTAGAGCAATCGCTGGCAGATTTTGCAGGTGAAATTTTAGTTCTTGAGCCGTTCAACTCTGTTGATGAATCTGCGGTTGTCCAATGGCGGCAACATTTAGAACACCACACTGATCGAGTCATTGTCACAGTTAGCGACACAGATTTGGCGTCAGTTAGATCGGCCGGCGCAAAAAATATTTATCTTGAAGGAAAGACTTCACTTTCCCGCTTTGGAATGCTGCATTTTGATATGCAGTCGTTAGTCAACTTCAATGACTTGAAAGTTTTAGGTCTCTCGCTTCACTTACCAATTGCCCAGTCAACTACCAAAGTAGATGCGACGACTGAAATTTCGTCGGCTTTCCATGGAGCAGCTCTTTCTAAGAGCATGACTGAAGCTTGGAATTGGATTGTTTTATACGAAGAACTATCTACTAAGTTTTCGCTGCCAAAACACATAAGTGTTTCTCATTTATCTGAAGCGCAAGTTCATTCCTTCAAAAAAATGATGCAAAGATATAACTTCGATCAAGACATTGAAGTTCGAATTGGAACCAAGTTATGGCTAGGTGAGCCAAGCGCTTTGCAAGCAATGGGAACAATTCTTCAAATTCATGAGGTACTCCATCGCCAAACTGTTGGCTACCAACAGATTGATAGTGGAAACAATCAGCGATTGATCATTGTAAGTGGCGGTACTGCCCACGGGGTTGCAATGGCAGCACCTAGTAATGCAAGTTCGCTACGCAAAAAAGGTGTTGCAATTGCCGAAGGTATTTCCCAGGCAATTGGAAAAGTTAGATCACCATTTAGTTTCAACGGAAAAAATCTAGATTTTGTCGAGCCGCCGCACATGCAAGTTTCTATGCTTTGGAGTAATGATGCGACAATTTCTGTTGGCGACACTTTAGCTTGCAACGTAAGAAATACCACGACAAATTTTGATTCCGTGATTGGGCTTGATTAAATCCCAGCTAAGGTAAAACGTTTACCACTTTCAAAGTCACACTAGTTCCAGGCATAGACATGGTTCCGGCGAGTACAGATTGGTCCAAAACGAAAAGTGGCAAATTTGCATCCGATCCCACTTGTAGTTCAAGGATCGGAGTAATACCTAAGCCTTGCAAGATGGCAATTGCTTGATCCGAAGTAGTCCCGACTAAGTCTGGAATGCTTACTGGCGCATTTGGATCAATTGGCGCACTTGATGGACTTGCTGAGGCTGATGGGCTTTCGGTTGGGCTGGCACCGTTTGGTTGACCAGTAGGAAGGGCGGCAAACTTTTGAACCGGTAAATCCTTTAGTGCGCCCTTCATGTAAGCCGTAAAGATTCGAGCTGGGTAAGAACCACCAGTTACTGATTGCATGCCACCTGTGCCAGACAAGGAAACAGGTTGACCATCCGGTCCATCCTTGACAAACATGACTGCTGTTGCCAATTCAGGGGTATATCCGGCGAAGAGCGCCGACTTATTGTCGTTAGTAGTTCCAGTTTTTCCTGCAACAGGCCGGCCCAAGGCTTTTGCTGCCTTACCCGTTCCAACCTGAACAACTTGCTGAAGTGCATATGAAACTATGTCGGCAACATCTGTACTAAATGCCTGGACTGGTTTTGGATTTAGCTTGTATAGAGTTTCGCCGGCTGCAGTCGTAATTGACTTTAGGTAGGCAGGTTCCACTTGCAGACCCCGCGATGCAAATGTTGCATAAGCGGCAGCGATGTCAACAACGTTTGGGCTGGCAGTTCCGAGAGTGAATGCAAGGTTGGGCTCCATGCCGACTGCGGCAGCAGGGATACCTGCGCGAATTGCAGCTTCAAGTACCGTTTCACGACCAACTGATTCTGCTAATTCAACATATGCCGAGTTAATGGAACTCTCGGTTGCTTTTAGTAAAGTAACTCGATCACCATATGAATTGCCCCCGTAATTTACTACGACGTAATTATCGACTTTGGTTTTGTTCAGCCCACTAAAAGCGGTTGCAAGTGTTGCGCCACTTTCTATTCCCGCTGCCAATGTGAAGGGTTTAAAAGTTGATCCCGCTTGACCAATCATCTGGGTTGCGTTGTTTAATTGATTTTCTAAGTAGTCCGCGCCGCCATACATCGCAACCACTTCGCCAGTTTCCGGGCGGACCGAAGCAACACCAATTCTCAATCCGTCTATATTTTCTTTAGGACCCTCTTCTTCAACTGCAAGGATCATCGCATCCTGTGCTTGCTTATTAAATGTGGTAATTACTCGAAGTCCACCAAGGTTGATGAGTTCTTCGCTCACTTCATTTTCATACATTGTCTGTCTTGCCTGCTCAACCAAGTGACCTTGCGGACCAGAAAAAGTTTGCGATGGTGGCTCGGTCAGGTACATCGGGAACATAGCCGCGGTACGTTCTTCTTGACTTAACCAGCCTTGCGAAACCATTCCGTCTAATACATAGTTCCAGCGTTGCTCTAAACCACTGAGGTTTTCTTCTGGTGATAACCCATTTGGCGCTTGGACTATTGCGGCAAGGAAAGCTGATTCAGCCAGATCTAAGTCCAGTGCACGCTTACCAAAATATTGATTTGCTGCGCTTTCAATCCCGTATGCATTTCTTCCAAAATAAATTGTGTTCATGTAGTCGGCAAGGATTTGATCCTTACTGACCAAAGTTTCGAGTTTGATGGACAGAATCAATTCCTTGGCTTTACGAGTTAGTGTGCGCTCTTGTGTTAAATATGCATTCTTTGCATATTGCTGCGTAATGGTAGAGCCACCACCGGCTCCAGCTGCACCTATGACGTTCTTGTAGATTGCGCGTGAAATTCCTCTTATTGAGAAGCCACCATGTTTATAAAAATCTCGGTCTTCGGCAGCCAGCATTGCCTGCTGCATCACAACCGGGATTTGCGAAAAATCTACTGAAACTCGGTTAGCATCACCTAACCGCGCAAGTTCGGTTACGCCGTCGTCGTAATACAAGATCGTGGTTTGCGCAGTGGCAATTTCACTGGCTTGCGGGATCGCTACGACTTTCACTGCGATGGCAATTGTGACTAGACCTGCCACTATCCCAAATACTGCAAGTAAGACAAGCTGTTTCAACGATGGAATGAAACGCATAATGCCACGTTTGTTTTTGCGGGGGTTGTT
>CANLIF010000003.1 GCA_947491175.1 Actinomycetota bacterium | reverse complement strand
GTTCTGTCTTTAGTCGGAATTGGCACCGTGTCGCAAGGCCTTAACGGTTTTGCGGTGGTTGCCGGGGCTTCAACGGGCCGTTCCCTCTGCCCCTCTGGATGAGGTGTATTTAGTTTTTGGAAGCGGTAAGCCGCGTCCGTGGGAAAACTGTATCAGGGCTCTGGGAAAAAGCAATTTTAAGTATCAAATCGTTACATCAACCTAGTAACCATTGATTGATTAACTATTGAATGATTACCAGAGTTAAGGCTGTCTGGCTCATATCCGAGGTTGCCTCAACTGGTGTGCCACCCGTTTGGATTACCAGTTCTTCAGCGGAAGCAAAGCCATCTGCTGGGTAAAAAATCGTGGTGACAAGTAACGGTTCGCCAGTCCAATTCCCAGTTTGATCAACGACCCAATCTGCGTCATGCAATTCATCGCTCATTACTTTTGCCAGCCCAGGAGTTTCGGTGCCATTAAGAACAATTACGGGTAATCGACCATTAACGTCCAAACCTGGATCAACGGAATCACTTGGAAGTGCCGTTGGCATTGCAGTTATTGATTCCAAGGGTGATGCCGAAACTGCTGGCTGATCTGCGACCACGACTGGATCTAACTTCCAAAGTTTGTAGCCAACCAAGAAAAGCGAACTGACCGTAGTCAAAATAACTACCACGGGGATTGTTACTCGCCTGTGAAAAGTTTGGTTGCCGGACATGGCAACTACTTAGTTCTTAAGTTCAATGCCCAAGCGGCGAGCTGAGCGGGCACGTTGCCTAGCCGCCCGCATGCGCTGAAGGCGCTTGACCAACATTGGGTCAAAGGCCAGTGCTTCTGGCTGATCAATCAATGCATTTAGCACTTGGTAATAACGAGTCGCAGACATATCGAATTGCTCGCGGATTGCCTGTTCTTTCGCACCTGCGAATTTCCACCACTGACGTTCGAATTCAAGGATCTGTTGATCGCGCTCTGGAAGTACTCCAGAGTTATCGGCAGAGAGGGCGCGGGCAACTTCATTCACATCCCCAATGCTAAACCTTGAAGTCTCAAAAATACTGTCACCCCCCATCTCGGGGTGTCACGTCAAGTGGTATGACAGCCTGCGCCATGATTGGCAAGTGACTTCCTCCGCAACTCCTACCAAAGGTTGGCTTGCACTTTGGCTCACTCTGACAACAATTTGGGGATTTTCATTTTTCTTTATCAAAGTTGCCAGCGGTTTCCTTGATCCGTACGAACAAACTTTTGCGCGCATGGCATTTGGCGCCCTTGCATTAATCGCCATAGTCATTGGAACTCGAAGAAAATTCATTTATAAAGGCCCGGCGATAAAACATCTAGCACTTATCACCGTGATGGCTCAAGTTATTCCATTCACGATATTCGCTTGGGCTATTCACCACATTTCGTCCATTGCTGCTGGGCTTCTTAATTCAACTATGCCGCTTTGGACTGCGATCTTGGCAGTACTTATGTTGCCGGAAGAAAAGCTAAATCCATTCCGAGTCGGTGGACTCCTACTTGGCTTCTTAGGTTTGCTCGTTCTGCTCGGAGTTTGGGATGTTAACTTTCAAGCCAACTGGTTGGCATACATCGCTTGCGCACTTTGCACTATTGGATATGCCTTTTCTGCAATTTGGACGCGTAAGCATGTGACTCCGCTAAGCCTGGATCCAATCAGTGCAGTTGCTACCCAGTTAACAATTGGCGCAGCTATCTGTGCTGTCTTTGCAATTGCTTCCCCACATGAAATCACTTCTTGGCCAATCACTGGGATGTTAGCTATCACGGCACTTGGAGTACTTGGTACTGGCGTTGCATTAGTAATTGGATTTGTCATTGTTAAGCGCGCTGGTGCTATTGCAATGTCAACAGTTACCTATTCGATTCCGGTAGTTTCAACTCTTGCTGGCGTTGTCTTACTAAAGGAAAAACTTCACTGGTATGAACCAGTCGGTGCCCTAATTGTTTTGGTTGGTATTGCAATTGTGCAGGAACTTATCAAGCCCAAGGTAGAAAATTTAACTTAAATTATTGAGACTTACTCTTCCTTCAGAAATAAAATATTCTTTACTAGCTACAGAACGTAAATTATCTTCATGTGTGGCCAGCAATACAGCATGGCCTTGTGACGAATGGCTAACTAGAAATTCTGCTAAATCTGAAATTCCTTCGCTATCTAATCCCGCAGTCGGTTCATCGAGCAACATGACTTCTGAGTTTTGAATTGCTGCGGCGGCGAGGAAAACTCGCGTCCGCTGCCCAACAGATAGCGCTCCAAGTGTTTTCCCATACAACGCAGATCCGAAAATCTTCGAGACGAATTCTTGGGTGTATTGGGGTATTGCTGGGCTAATTTCGGCAAGCTCCAAAACATCTCTGGCTCGCAACTGATCTACTGCCTCATCTTGCTGCAGCATGAGTGATCTTTTTCTTGCCAATTCTTTCAACGAGATTTGGTCCCGAGGTACACCGCCAAACTGAAAGGTGCCTGAGGTAAGGAACTTTTCGCCAGCAAGTGCAGTGAGAAGCGTGCTTTTCCCAGAACCATTAGGTCCAGTCAATAAAGCGATTTCCCCAGCTTCCAAAGAAACATTCACTTGGGTAATCAGAGGTAACTGATCTCGGGCAATCAATCCATTTAATAGATTCAACAAAGCTGACTCAGTCATTAGCTGACCTCGCCAATGCAAAAATCAAAACTGGAGCGCCTATGAGTGAAGTGAGGAATCCAATTGGTAAATCAATTGGTGCCATTATTGATCTTGCTAACAAGTCACAAATCAAAATTGTGAGAACTGAAATCAAAGATCCCACGACGAGTAGCAAACGATGGCGAGGTCCCACAAGTGCTCTGGCAACGGTGACAGAAAAGAGTCCAAGAAATGCGATGACGCCCGCGCCATAGACCGCTGCGGTAACGAGGAGTGAAATTAAGAGCAAGGAAATCATTCTTAACTTTCTGGTCTCAACGCCAAGCGTTCTCGCCATTCGCTCACCCAGCAGTAGTAAATCCAGTTTGGGAGCAAAAATCCAGGCTGCTACAAATCCTGTGACTGCAGCGACTAATGCGATGACGGACGTCGTTTGCGTTGCAAGTGCTAACGAGCCAAAACTCCACAAGGTCATGGCTCGCAATTGTGGGTTGTCCAAGCTAGTTGCGAGAACTCCCAGCAAGCCTAGGAAGAATGCACCTAAGGAAACACCAATCAACAAAGTGTTAGGGGCCGAAGTTCGCTTTCCTCCAAAATGTCCAACTAACAAAAGTAGAAATGAGATAACTGTAAAGATCAAAGCAAGCAAAAATGCAGCGACACCACCAAAGTCAAAGCCAAGAACTAGTGCAACCACAACTCCAAGTGCTGATGCAGCTGCCAGTCCCAGCAATGCCGGATCCGCTAAAACATTTCGCATAGATGACTGCATTAACGTCGTTGCACCGGCCAAGGAAATTCCAATGGCAATTCCCAAAACCAGACGTGGGATGCGGATGTCAAAAATAATTGAAGTCGTGATTGGATTCACATTCTCTGGCCTGAAAAACGAATCAAGGATTTCTGAAATGGAAAGTTGATACGCGCCGATTGTCAGGTTTGCCAAGATGGCCAAAATTACTAACCCAGAAAGTAACGAAACGAGAACTGTTGGCTTTACTTTTGTCATGCGGACTCATTGAAACTTGTTAATTGAGCTGCCAGACAAGAGATCACTTGTGGAGTTTGTGGTCCGAATGCAAGTAACACTCGATCATCTGCTTGAATCACGGCTGAATTCTGGGCGGCTGAAGTACTTGACACTCCAGGAAGCGCCAACAACTTTTCGATCCCGCCTACAGATTCCAATCCTTCATTCATGACTAGCAAGACATCAGGGTTAGCTTTAGCCAGTGCTTCTGCAGTCAAGGGTGCAAAGCCTTCAATTCCTAAATCAGTTCCCGCATCTCTAGCACCGAGTGAAGAAATGATTGAATCAGCGCCGCTTCCTTTGCCACCGATGAGATACACCCCTGCGTTGCCACGCAAATATAAAAATGCGATTTTTGTTTCAGATTTCGCAGTTGCACTGACCAGAGCAAGTTTGGCTGCGGTCTGACTAGCTAATTCATCTCCAGTTGCCTTAACACCTAATGCAATTGCAACAGCAATGATGCGTGGCGAAATTTCACTTACTGATGTTGCTTCTGGGATTACGACAACTGGTATTCCTAGATCGGTTAGTTTCTGAACTGCATCGGCGTTCTCATCGCTAGCGTCGGCTAAAACTAAATCTGGATCCAGGCTTAGTAGCATCTCGAGCGCCACTTCGTGCCCTGGGTTTACGGTCGGAGCCACATCCGAATCGGGATAACTGCTGACCAAATCTTTACCAGCTATCACATCACCCAGACCCAGCGCCCAAATAATTTCAGCAACTCCGGGTGCCAGACTTATGACTCGATCAACTGAGGATACTAAAACTGATTCACCCGAAACCGTGGTCACTGTTATCGGCAAGCTGGGTAACGGGCGCGGCATTGGCTTGATGTGGTCCGAGCATTGTAAATTAATTTGAACTTCAGTTGTATCTGAATTTGAGCCACCCGAGTTGTCTTTGGCGCTACATGAAGAAATCAGCAAAATTGTTAGGGCTAGGCCTGTGATTTTGGCTAACATGCCAAGATTTTGCATGGCTCAAGTATCCCCCGTTTTCGCGAATTTCGTCCTGACACAGTGTCAGGGTTACTTTTCTGATTTTTGCTAACTTGAAATCATGCTTAGAAGAAATCTTTACCTAACTTGGGTGACGCTGTTCATTGCAACAACACTGTTTGCCGCTCCTGCCACGGCTAAATCCACTAAGCAGACAGTAAAAGGTCCTACAGGGCAGACGCTTACGGTAAGTGCTACCGAAGTTCGCGATGGACAAATTTTGACGGTAACTGGAGCCAAGTACAACAAAAAAGTTGGTATCTACCTCGCCTTTTGCGTTGTTGGCGCCAAGGGGTCTGTGCCCGGTCCTTGTGGCGGCGGAGTTAACACTGCTGGAAGTGCCACTAGTTCAGTTTGGATTTCTTCAAACCCACCTGCCTACGGAAAATCACTTGCTGTTCCGTTTTCAAAGTCTGGTGGATTTGAAAGCAAGATCAAGGTCTCGCGATACATAGGAACAGTTGATTGCACGGTTGCGAAGTGCGCCGTAGTGACGCGAGCCGATCATACCCAATCAGCAAATCGCAAAGCAGACGTAATCATCCCAATGAAGTTTAAGAAGTAGATACCCCATCATCTCGATCAATAGAAAAGAAAAGGTAAATCATGAATAAGTTAATCAAGTCACTTGCCCTCAGTGTGACTGCGGTGGCGATAGTAGCTAGTGGAGCGATTTCATCTCCAGCCAATGCTGACTCGCCACTAGTAGTCACGGTATCAAAGACCACAAGCTTGGCGCTTGCAGGTGAAGCGGTAAGTGTTTCTGTTACTGGAATACCAGATGGTCAAGGGATCTATGTTTACCAATGTGCATCAATTCTGCTATCTCCACGACAAGGTGCAGCAACTTGCCGAAGTGGCATGGCAGACAGTCTCTGGCTGACAACAAATGGTGGCCAGGGTTCTGGAATCGCTTCACAACAAAATCAGCTAACGCTTCTGAGAACATTTTCAATTGGGTCCACTAAATTCGATTGTGCTGTTGACGCCTGCAGTGTTTTTGTTCGACGTGATCACATGGGTGGGAGCACGGACTTTACCTTAGACACAATTGTTCCAATTTCATTTGCGAAACCAACTCCAACACCAAAGGCAACGCAGACTTTACCAACAATTGCATCAAGCGTAAAAGTTGGAAAGTATATTTCTTTCAGGAAAACAACTAATGCCAACTTATTGATGGTTGTCACAACCTCAACACCCAACATCTGTAGTGTTGCGATAAGTGGTACTAACTTCAAAGTCACTGGCAAAAAAGCAGGCACCTGCAAGCTCACGTTATCTCAAAAGGGTAGTGCAGTCGCTAATCCATTAAGGGCAACGGTCAAAAGCATCAGAGTAACCTCGTAAACGTTTTAGCTATTTTTTCACTAGACGAAGAGCCAGCAGTAATTTTCTTACTGTTGGCTCTTTTGGATTCCAAGCAGGCCTGCGACTGCAAAATTCTCTGCAGCTTGGGCTTCCAAATCAAAATCAAAACCGGCTTCGATGCGCTTTGCAGCAGATTGAACTGCGCTGTAAACCATGTGGCATGCAGAATCCATTGCCGTTATTCCAAGTTCACGGACCGGACTGATCAAGCTCATCATGAATTGGCCGTGCAGTACCCGGACTACTTCTCGCGAGTCGTCTGGCAGCGATGACTCACTGATTTCTCGAATCATCGAATGGTCACCATTGGCTAAATGCTTTAACGACCGATTGACCCAAACTCGTACGCGTTCTAAAGGGTCTTCAAATTGTGCGACATAGCGATCGATTTCATTTACAAGATCAGCAAGGTCATCGATGAGCAGTTCAGCTAATACATGCTCGCGTGATGAAAAATATTGGTAGATCGCAGGACGGGATAAGTCAGTCAATTTAGCCAAGCGACTCATGGTTAACGACTCGACACCATTTGCCCGAATATCCGTTAGGGCAGCATCCAAAATCTCTGCCTGACGATTGTCGCGGATCTTGGAGGTCACTCTTTAATTATGAGTTACTAATTTTTGCAGGCAACTCAGAACCCATGGAATCCATGCATTTGAGGTGAAAGTCACGTTATGGAGCCCCCTATCCGATTTGAACGGATGACCTGCTCATTACAAGTGAGCTGCTCTACCACTGAGCTAAGGAGGCCGGGAAACTTACCGAAGTAACATTCCGCTTGCCTAGTCTAGGAAAAAAATCAGATATTCCCAAAACGAGAATTGACTTGGCTAGGGATGGCGAATTTTTGCCAATTCGTAAAGTGCGATTCCAGCGGCAACACCTGCGTTTAAGGATTCAGTCTCGTCAAACATCGGGATTGAAACGATCATGTCGCAAGTATCTCGGACTAACCGAGACATTCCAGTGGCTTCGCCACCAACTACCAAAACAATCGGACCAGCTGCGATTTCTTGGCTGACATCTTGCACGAAACTGTCACCATCCGAATCAAGTCCGATAATTGTGCATCCAGCTCGCTTGAATTCAACTAGCGAGCGCGTCAAGTTAATTGCGCGGGAGACTGGAACTCGCGTTGCAGCACCTGCTGAAGTTTTCCAAGCTGAAGCAGTCATACCAGCGGCCCGACGCTCTGGAACCAAAACGCCATCAACACCAAAAGCGGCAGATGAACGAATCACCGCGCCTAGGTTACGTGGATCAGTCACACCATCGAGAGCAACTACGAAGGCCGCTTCGTCATTATTGAAGGCATCTTCGAGAAGATCGATTGGGTCAAGGTATGAATATGGCGGGATTCTAAGCGCCACACCTTGGTGAACTGCGCCATCGGTATTGCGATCTAATTCAGTTCGTGGTGCCTCCAAGAATGGCAGCCCACGATCATTAGCCAACTGCAAAATTTCTTTGACGCGATCATCGGCATCCATGAACTGTTGCATGTAGAGCGCATTTGCTGGAATGTTGGCGCGCAGCGCTTCAAGAACTGAGTTACGTCCTGCTACCCATTCAATTCCGTCACGGTCGCGGGGACGACTGACTCGAGTTGAACCGCGCTTTTCTGCAGCTCGCTCAGCCGCGCGGGCTCGCTTGGCCGCCGGATGCTTGTCGCGTTCAGTTGCCTTAGGTGTTGGGCCACGCCCTTCAAGTTTTTGCTTGCCACGACCACCAGAGCCAGCACTTGCCCCTTTTTTAGAAGTGCGAATTGCACCCTTGCGCTTGGAATTGCCAGCCATTACTTCTCCAGATTCCAGCGCACACCATCAGATGTGTCTTCTAATGCGATGCCAGCATTCCGCAGAGAATCGCGGATGGCATCGGCAGCGTCAAAGTTTTTGTTTTCTTTAGCAGCGTTACGAACTGCTATTGATTGTTGCACAAAATAATCGAGTGCTGACTCAAGTCGTTCTGAGTTCTTGCTGTCATCAGCCCAGGTTGGCGAAAGTGGATCCACGCCTAAGACATCAAGCATCTGACGAACTGAAGTTAGGCAGCCCTTAAGTGAAGCAGACTCAGCTTTCTTGGCAAGCAAAGTGTTACCTTCGCCAACAACTTCGTGAAGTGCGGCTAACGCAGCCGGTACATTTAAATCTTCGTTCATGGCGGTTTCAAAGTCAGCACACATTACTGAGTTAGCAAAATCAACTTCGCCAACAATTGCAGTGGCGCGTTCGACAAAGTTTTCGATTCGTTGGAATGCCACAGCTGATTCTTGCAATGCGCCATCTGAAAATTCCAAGTTGCTGCGATAGTGAGCGCTAGCAAGATACCAACGAAGTTCAATCGGTCGAACTCGTTTAGTAACTTCTGTTACTACCAGTGAGTTACCAAGTGATTTTGACATTTTTTCGCCAGCTGTAGTTACCCAGGCGTTGTGTAACCAAAAATTTGCAAAATCTTGGCCAGCTGCTTTGGATTGCGCCACTTCGTTTTCGTGATGTGGGAAAACTAAATCCAATCCACCACCGTGAATATCAAATGCATCACCTAAGTAGGCCCGTGCCATCGCCGAACATTCAACGTGCCAACCTGGTCGACCATTTCCCCAAGGAGTTGGCCAAGATGGTCCACCAGGCTTTACAGATTTCCAAAGCGCAAAGTCGCGTGAATCTTTCTTGCGTGATTCGCCTTCGGAATCGCCAGCTGGTAATAGGTCATCAATTTTCTGTCCCGATAATTTTCCGTAATCTGCAAACGAGCGAACATCGAAGTAAACATCGCCATCGGCAGCATACGCATGCCCACGCTCGATCAAAGTTTGCATCAATTCAATCATTTGCGTGATGTGCCCAGTAGCGCGTGGCTCAACCGTAGGTGGCGTGCAACCGAGAATTTCATATGCGCGTTGGAATTCCCGTTCGTAGTGTGCAGCTACTGCCCACCATGGTCGATTTTCAACCGATTCCTTTGCCAAAATCTTGTCGTCGATGTCGGTCACATTTCGTACCAGAGTTACTTCATACCCAGCAACTCGCAACCACCGCGCCAGTACATCAAAAGCGACGCCAGATCGAATATGTCCAACATGCGGGGCAGATTGCACCGTTGCGCCACAGACGTACATAGATACTTTGCCCGCAACTAGCGGGGTAAATTCTCGTACTGCTCGAGTTGCAGTGTCATAAAGGCGCACAGTTCAAGGTTACCTATCTTGCGGGGCTTCTAGTAATGCTGAAGCGATAGCTGCGACACCTTCACCACGTCCAGTTAGGCCAAGGCCATCAGTTGTAGTTCCTGCTACTGAAACTGGTGCGCCCGCTAGTGCCTTAGACATCGCATCTTGGGCTTCTTCGCGGCGCGCGCCAATCTTGGGTGAATTAGCAATTACCTGAATGCTGACATTAACAATTTTCCAGCCGGCACCAGCAATTAAGGATTGCACTTCTGCCAGTAAGTCAGTGCCTGATGCGCCAGCCCACTTCGCGTCAGAGGTTCCAAATACTGATCCTAGGTCTCCCATGCCAGCCGCAGACAAAATTGCATCGCAGACTGCATGTGCTGCAACGTCTCCATCTGAGTGTCCTTCACAGCCAGACGCTTCATCTGGCCAGCTTAAGCAAGCTAAAAACATAGGACGGCCAGTTACTAATGGGTGCGCATCAACGCCAGTACCAATTCGCAAATTACTCACTTGTTTCCTCCAACAAACTCAACGCATGTTGCACATCAGCCATAGTTGTTATTTTCAAAGAGCGTTCATCGCCAGCAACCGTTACAACAACAATGCCGAGTGCGTCCATCAATCCTGCATCATCTGTGGCCACAACCTCAGGATTTTCATAAGCCAAATCTAAAGTTGCCCGATCAAAACCTTGTGGAGTTTGAACTCGACGTAGTTGATTTCGATCCACAGTTTCGATTGCAATCCCGTTATTGTTCACGCGCTTGATCGTGTCAACAAGCGGAAGAACAGGAATCACAGCTTTAGCGCCATTACGAATTGCTTCCACAATATTCTGAGTTACCTCGATTGGCACAAGTGGTCTAGCTGCGTCGTGGACCAAAACTATCGAAACATCAGCAGGAACCATGCGAAGAGCTTTTGCTACTGACTCTTGGCGATGTTCGCCACCCGCAACAATGTGAATCTCAGCGTCAACTTGAGCGAGCTGAGCACTTGCTTCGTCTAGTCCGTCTACAGGTGCAGCAACGATTAAAACGTCTGCCACGGTGCTCATTGCTAATGCGCTACGCGTTAGTAACGACAAGCCACCCAATTCAAGGAATGCCTTAGGAACATCCGCGCCTAGGCGAACACCTGATCCAGCGGCAGGGATTATTGCCGCCACTCGTCCAGTAGCGGCAGTTGACATTAGGAAGCCAAAACCTCGTCTAGAACTTCCTCAGCGCGAACCTCATTAGTTTTTTCGGCTAATGCAATTTCGCTGATCAACTGAGTCCGTGCGCGAGCTAACATGCTCTTTTCACCAGTTGAAAGTGGCTTCTTTTGGGCACGACGCCAAAGGTCGCGCACTACTTCGGCAACCTTGATTACGTCACCAGATGAAAGTTTTTCGGTATTTGCCTTGAATCGGCGGGACCAGTTCGCAGGATCTTCAACATATGGCATACGAAGAACGCCAAAGACTTTTTCCAGGCCAGCCTGGCTTGTAACGTCGCGGACCCCGACTAAGTCCAAATTGTCAGAAGGCACACGCACTGTCAGGTCACTCTGGTGAATCCGAAGCACTAAATATTCGCGCTCTTCACCTTTAATAGTGCGCTTTTCTTTAGAAATGATGTCTGCTGCGCCGTGGTGAGGGTAGACGACAGTTTCTCCGACTTTGTAGGCCATTTAAATTGATCCTTTGGTTGCCTTGATCTTCAATTCTACCATGCGACACGCCGTATTATTGCCAAAAATATCATTAAACCAATGGGTATTTCAGGCTCGATGCAAGAACTTGAAATTTGCAACTTTGGACTATTGGTGGCAGGAAACCCAAAATTTTGCGCAAGTAGACTTGAGGCTAAGAAACTTTTTCAACGAGCATTTGATCTAAAGGGGACAATATTCATGGCGCGCAAGAGCATCGCAGTTGCAGTCTTTCTAAGTGCCGGAGCGCTTCTGCTTAGTGGCTGTGCCACTGGGTTTGATGCTGCAACAAGCAACCAGGGGAATTCTGGAAACGGCCGTAGTGCTGACGTAGGTGCTATTCAAATTCGTAACGCCACTGTTGTAGTCGATTCAGCTGATAAGTCTCGAGCCACAGTATTAATGACAGTAATTAATACTGACCAGGCAAATGACGATGTGCTAAACGGAGTAGCTCCTGCAGAATCTGTGGGTGTTGCAGGTGTTGTTAACATTCCAATTCGAAATAAAGAAGTTGTAAACGTTGGTTTTGAATCTGAATATCGAGTTGTTCTCACAAGCGTCGATGGCGGACTTGAACCTGGTAGCTACGTAAATCTTTCATTTATTTTTGCTAGTGGACAATCAGCGCCTATGTCTTTATTGATCAACGAGAAGTCAGGCTTCTACGCAGACATTGAGATACCAACAGTCGATTCGACGGCAACCACGCCTTAGAGCTTTAGCAACGAAAACTAAATTTCGAAGCGGTACCCAAGTCCACGAATCGTAGACAAGTAAACCGGGTTCGCCGGATCAGGCTCAATTTTTGATCTAATGCGCTTAACGTGCACGTCTAAAGTCTTGCCGTCACCAACATAATTAGATCCCCAAACGCGATCCATTAGTTGACCTCGAGTTAAAACCCGACCTGAATTTCGCATCAAGAACTCAAGTAACTCAAATTCCTTAAGTGGCATTGGGACGGATTCCCCATTCACCGTGAGTGTATGACGCTCGACATCCATGCGTATCGGGCCACCTTCAATAGCTCCAATGGAGTCGATCTCGACATTTCCACCTCGGCGCATAACCGCGCGAATTCGCGCCAAAAGCTCGCGAGTTGAAAACGGTTTCGTAACGTAATCATCGGCACCAAGCTCAAGGCCAACGACCTTGTCGATTTCAGTATCTTTTGCCGTCAACATGATTATTGGTGTGCTGGATTTTGAGCGGATGTACTTGCATACATCTGTGCCGGATACTTCTGGCAACATTAAGTCAAGTAATACAAGATCTGGATTCTTAGCATCGAACAACCGAATGCCTTCTGAGCCGTTTGGCGCATTAATGACTTCAAATCCCTCTCGCGTAAGCATGTAATGAAGTGCATCAAGGAATGACTCTTCGTCCTCAACGACTAAAATGAGCGTCACTTTGAAACAACCTCCGTAGGAATTCCGCCACCATTTTGGTACGCGGGGAAACGCAATGTGAATGTTGAGCCCTGGCCTTCTTGAGACCATACCAAGCAATCTCCACCGTGATTTGCGCACACATGTTTCACGATGGCTAAACCAAGTCCGGTACCACCAGTGTCACGAGATCTAGCTGGATCAACTCGGTAAAATCTTTCGAAAATTCGACTCAAGGATTCTTCTGGAATGCCGGGACCTTGATCAGTTACTGATATTTCGATCAAATCATTCTTGCGATGGGCACCTATTCCAACTTTGGTGTTGTTCGGTGAGTACTTAATTGCATTGGTGATCAAATTACTCAATGCAATATGTAACTGTTCTTCGTCACCGAAAACGCTACCAACATCAGTGTTTTGTGAAATCGCTACTTCAATACCCTTTTGCTCAGCAACGATCTTAGTGGCATCTACTGCTTCACTTATGATATCTTCAACGCTTACCAGCATGGAGTTACGAAGTGGCATATCTCCTTGAACTTGGGAAAGTGCCACTAAATCAGAAATCATTGCTGTTAGGCGTTTCACTTCGATTTGCATCCGGCTTGTGAAGTGTCGGACTTGTTCGATATCCGTGTCAGCCGCTTGAACCGCTTCGGTCAAGAGCGAAAGTGCTCCTACTGGAGTTTTCAATTCGTGTGACACATTTGCCACGAAATCTCTTCGCACATCGTTAAGGCGACGTTCTTCACTTAAGTCTTGGGCAATCAACAGGCAGAGGTCTTCATCAATTGGCGAAATTTGGATTCGGGCTTCCCACTCCCCAAGACGCGAACCATTTCGCTTGACTACAACGTCTCGACTCTGGGTTTTACTCAATCGCTTAACTTCGCGATTCAAAGCTCGCACTTCAACTGGAGCAATTCGATCCGCGGAAACTATTCCCATAGCAACACAATTATCACTTGCGGCTAAGACATTGTCTGAGTTATCAATGATTGCCGCTGCGTCAGGTAAAACATCCAAAATTTGGCTGAGCGCAAGGATTCGGTTTTGTTGGTTATTAGCAACTTCAAGGTGCTCATTTTTGACCCGCCCCAATGACCTGCGTGTCAACACCGATTTTTCCCGATTTTGTGCATCATTTAGAATCACAGCTCCACACTATGAGAATACTGGACACTTTGCATTTCGTACAGGTCAAATTTGTACAATGTTAACCAAGTATAACAACAACGTTTGAAACTTATATGCCTAGCGTTATCTAGACATCTAGCGTTTCTTAACTAGAAACTCCAGTAAGGTAGAGATTATGCACGCACAATACATTGTCGAAATCGACAAGACCTTGGTCTTGATGGCGGAACTTGTTGGCAAGTCAATTTCACTAGCGACGTTCGCGCTACTAGAAGATGACTTGGAGGCAGCTGAAAAAGTAATTGCTAGCGACAAACTCGTTGACGAATTGAATCTCGAAATCGAAGAAATGTCCTCTCGCATAGCTGCGCTTCAAGCCCCAGTTGCCACTGATCTTCGTCTAGTCATGGGTTCAATACGTATTGCCGGATCCCTTGAACGTATGGGTGATCTAGCGGTTCACGTAGCAAAGCAAGTTCGTCTGCGCTACCCAAACCCATCGATTCCAGCTGAACTAAAAGAAACTTTTGCCAAGATGGGTCATGCGGCTAGCAAGATTGTTGAGCAGACCAGTGAAGTCATTACCTCTCGAAACACTTCGCTTGCGGATGATATGAAGATTTTTGATGACACGCTAGATGAATTACATCGCGAGTTATTCACTGTTGTACTTTCCAGTAATTGGACACACGGTGTTGAGGCAGCAATTGACGTGACACTACTTTCGCGTTTCTACGAACGCTTTGGCGATCACGCAGTCTCAGTTGCTCGCCGTGTCATTCATATTGTCACGGGCGAACCGTACGGTAAATAGGAATTTTCCTCTCAAGTATCGAAGTTCTACCCTTTTCGCTAAGTTAGACAAGGGTTCTCATGGTTAATGCTTCAGCTGATCTGCATCGCATAGCGATTCTTTCTGTCCACACCTCCCCGTTACATCAACCTGGTACGGGCGACTCGGGTGGCATGAATGTGTACATAACCGAAACTGCGAAGCGAATCGCAGCGCGAGGAATTGAAGTTGAGATTTTTACCCGTGCCACTTCATTGAGCGAACCCGAAGTTTCAGAACTGGCTCCAGGAGTCTTAGTTCGTCACATTCCAGCCGGACCATTTGAAGGATTGCGAAAAGAAGATCTGCCTGCACAATTATGTGCGGTAACTGCCGGTGTTCTCAGGGCTGAAGCGGCAAAGAATGAAGGGTTCTACGATTTAGTGCACAGTCACTATTGGCTTTCTGGCCAAGTAGGTTGGATCGCTCAAGAACGCTGGGGCGTTCCACTCGTTCACACTATGCACACTATGGCTCGGGTTAAGAATTTAACATTGGCGCAAGGTGATGCACCTGAACCTGCAATACGTGAGATTGGTGAAGAGCAAGTTGTGAATGCAGCAGATCGTCTGGTTGCAAACACTCACGCTGAAGCCAAAGAGTTGATTGAGCTTTATCACGCAGATCCCAACCGGGTCCGAGTTGTTCATCCGGGAGTTGACCTTGAGGTTTTTATTCCAGGTAATCAGAATTCGGCTCGTAAAGATTTAGATCTTTTGGCAGATGCAATCGTGCTCTTATTTGTGGGTCGAATTCAGCCTTTGAAGGCACCTGATGTTTTGATTGAAGCTGCCGCGCAGATTTTGAAGCGTAATCCAGAACTACGAAGCCGTTTGGTTGTTGCAATTTGTGGTGGGCCATCAGGCAGTGGACTAGAAAGGCCTGATGCTTTAGTTACCCTTGCTACTGAACTTGGAGTATCTGATGTGGTTAAGTTTGTGCCACCAACAAGTCGCGTGGAGTTAGTTAAGTGGTTTCAAGCGGCATCAGTTTGTGTGGTTCCTTCCTATAGTGAATCCTTCGGACTCGTTGCAATTGAAGCGCAAGCGTGTGGAACTCCAGTTATTGCGGCTCGGGTCGGTGGATTGCCAACTGCAGTTCGAGATGGAATCAGTGGGGTTTTGGTAGATGGTCATGAGGCTGCAACTTGGGCGAATCAAATCATCGAAGTAGTAACTAACAACGAACTGCGATCCAAACTATCAGCTGGCGCAATTTCACACGCTTCCCATTTTGGCTGGGAAGACACAACCGACAAATTGATTTCTGTTTACAACGAGGCAGTAGCATCTTCGATTGTGCGGTCAAAAGTATGACGATTTCAATCTCTGATGTCACGGAATATCTGGCTTCGCAAGAATTGCAATTCGAATTAGCTGGCGAGAAAACCGTTGTGGTTTCGTTACCAGGCATTAACAAGCAGTTCGTAAACGTGGCCATGACAATTGGTGACACCATTTTCAAGATTGAAAGCTTTGTGGCACGCAATCCTGATGAAAACCACAAAGAGGTTTATCGCTGGATTTTGGAGCAAAACCGTAAATTGCTTGTCATTAACTATTGCCTGGATCACCTCGGTGATATTTATTTATCAGGCACACTTCCAATATCTACCGTTGATCTAGTGCAAATTGATCAATTACTTGGAGTCATGCTTTCCACAAGCGATAACTCATTTAATGTCTTACTTGAACTGGGCTTCCGCTCTGCTATTGAAAAAGAGTGGGCTTGGCGAACTAGCAAGGGCATGGATATGGCTAACCTGCAAGCCTTTGCTCACTTATTTGAATAATCGGGCAGAATTGAACAATGAGTAACAACTCCTTAATCTTGCTTCGCCACGGTGAAAGCCAATGGAACGAAAAAAACCTGTTTACTGGTTGGGTTGACGTTGAACTTACTCAAAAGGGAATGGGCGAAGCCGCGCGAGCCGGAGAGTTGCTTAAAGAAGCTAATGTTTTGCCAGACGTACTTCATACCTCGTTATTACGCCGTGCTATCAAGACTGCAGATATCGCACTGGATGTAGCCGATCGATATTGGATTCCGGTGCACCGTACTTGGCGTTTGAATGAACGACACTACGGCGCGTTGCAAGGAAAAGATAAAGCCCAAACCTTGGCTGAATATGGCGAAGCACAATTCATGTTGTGGCGTCGTTCATTTGATACCCCGCCACCAGCAATTGATCCAAACCATGAGTTTGCCCAAACCCATGATCCTCGATACGCCGACCTGGGCAACGACTTACCAAGCACCGAATGTTTAGCCGATGTGGTTAAGCGGATGTTGCCATACTGGGAATCACACATAGTTCCAGACTTAAAGGCTGGCAAGACTGTCATGGTTGCTGCCCACGGCAATTCACTCCGAGCCCTCGTTAAGCATTTGGACGGTATCGGTGACGATGAAATTGCGGCGTTGAACATTCCAACTGGAATCCCATTGGTGTACACACTGGATGAAAACCTAAAGCCCACGGTTCCGGGTGGAAACTACTTGGATCCGGAAGCGGCTGCGATTGCTGCTACTGCCGTTGCTAATCAAGGCAAAAAGTAATTTCTGATTTCAAGCACAAAAAACTTAGCGACGAGTCATTTCATTGATTTTTACGCGAATGTCCGCAAGGTAAACCCCGCAAGCGATCAGGCCAATGATTCCGGTGAAACCCCAAGGGCCGAAAAGTATGTGGCCAAGAATGCTGCCGATGGTAATCGCTAACCAAATGTTCTTGGTTTGGCGATTGAGAAATGGGAAGGCCTCAGCCGGAGCTTTGATTACATCAGATAGTGCCCAAGCCTTTATTCCAAGTGCAAGGAAGCCAGAAACTTGCCAAATTAGATCGACTGTTGATTCCACAATTTTCCCTATCCTTCTTTTCCTTAAATCTTAATCGAACTTTTTGCAGACATGATTCGCCATAGCCAAGGCACTCGTCCAGGCTGGCGAAACTGCGTTTAATAGGTGAGTTGAATTCTCGTCACCACGAACCACAAAATCCATTTCAAGCTTCTTATTCTTGATATCTAATAGTTGAGCCCTGATACCTGGCTTACCGCGCTCCTTGAAATCTTTAGGGTCAATGCTCGGCACCAATGCCTTGGCTTGCGTAACTATGTTCCGTTGCAGATACTTTGGTAATTCTGACTTGATTAAACCAAATGCATCATGATGCTTACTTGAAAGAAACTTAGGATAAATACCGACAATGTTTAGAATTTCTTTTACGTTGAGTCCGCCAATACCTACGTAGCTCTCGCGTGAAAAAATTGGAATTGCAGTTGGACCAATTTTCGCGCGGCCATCGATTGTCACAGTTAAGTGCACACCAAGGAATGGGTTACGCGCATCTGGAACTGGATACACATGACGCTGAAGTTTGCCTGGTGTCCAATTTCCATACCAATACAAACCTTTGAATGGCAACATTGCATAGTCATCGCAGTAGCCAAATGGTTTTGCAATCTTGTCGGCATAAAGTCCGGCGCAATTAATAATGTGACCAACAGAGTAGGTGCCAAACTTTGTGATCACTCGATTTTGTACCACGCGTAATACTTCATGGCCCAGCTTTAGCTTGGTTCCCTCGCGGACCACCTTGCTTGCCAAACCCTGAGTCACTTCAAGTGGATTTGCCACTGCGGTATTTGGTGACCAAAGCGCAAGTTCGGAAGTCTTGGCCAATGGCTCTAATTCAGCAAGCTGTTCTGGCCCAACAAGTTCTGTGACAACCCCATTGGCATTTCCCCGACGATGCAATTCCTGCAGCGCAGAAACTTCGGATGGATTCTGGGCAACTACAACTTTCCCAGTTTCAGATACTCGGATATTTTCTTCGGCGCAGAAATCTCGTAATAACTTGTTGCCATCACGAGTCAACGCTGCTTTCAATGAATCCGGCGAGTAATAGAAGCCAGCATGCAAAACTCCGCTATTGCGTCCACTTGCGTGTTCGCCTACCGAGGTTTCCTTGTCAAAAACTGCAATTGTTGCATTCGGGTGGATTTGGCGAATCCGATTCGCCATAGCAAGTCCAACAATTCCGGCTCCGATTACTCCGAAGTCGAAATTGTTGGCAGCCATTAGCAGTTAATTACTCTGAAACTCCAGCAACATCAACAGGTGCAATTTCAATGTCAGAAAGTTCACCCTTGAATTCACCTCTGATGCTAAATGTGGCGTCGTCTCCTGCGCCTTCAACATCTACAATCACAATTTCGCCTGGCTTAAGATCACCAAAGAGCATCTTTTCACTCATTGGATCTTCGATCTCGCGCTGAATTGTTCGACGCAATGGACGAGCACCCAATACTGGATCGTAACCACGCTTGGCAAGAAGTGCCTTGGCAGCAGAAGTTAATTCGATCGCCATGTCTTTGTCCTTCAAGCGAGAATCCAACTTAGCAATCATCAGATCTACGATCTCGACAATTTCAGCTTCGCTCAACTGGTGGAACACAATGATGTCGTCAATCCGGTTCAAGAACTCCGGACGGAAATGTGTCTTAAGTTCATCATTGACCTTTGTCTTCATGCGTTCGTAGGAAGATGTGATGTCATTGCCATCAGCAAAGCCAAGGCTTACGCCCTTAGCTATGTCTCTAGTGCCAAGGTTCGTTGTCATGATTATGACTGTGTTCTTGAAGTCAACAACTCGACCTTGGGCATCAGTTAAGCGGCCATCTTCCAAAATCTGCAACAGCGAGTTGAAAATGTCTGGGTGCGCCTTTTCGACTTCGTCAAAAAGAACCACACTAAATGGCTTGCGGCGAACCTTTTCAGTTAACTGGCCGCCTTCTTCGTAACCAACGAATCCTGGAGGTGAGCCGAATAGTCGGGAAACCGTGTGCCTCTCAGAGTATTCAGACATATCTAATTGAATTAGTGAGTCTTCATCACCAAACAAGAATTCAGCAAGTGTCTTTGAAAGTTCAGTTTTACCAACACCAGATGGGCCAGCAAAAATAAACGATCCACCTGGGCGCTTTGGATCCTTAAGACCCGCGCGAGTTCGACGAATTGCCTGCGACAACGCCTTGATTGCCTGCTCTTGGCCAATAACTCGCTTGTGTAGTTCGCTTTCCATGTGAAGTAGTCGTTGTGACTCTTCTTCGGTTAGCTTGAACACTGGAATTCCAGTCGATGCTGCCAGAACTTCGGCGATCAACTCTTCGTCAACGGTTGCGACAACGTCCATGTCGCCTTCCTTCCACTCTTTTTCGCGAGTGGCGCGGGAAGCAATCAGATTCTTTTCGTCATCGCGTAGCGAAGCAGCTCGTTCGAAATCTTGCCCATCGATTGCTGATTCTTTTTCCATACGGGTAGCCGCAATCTTGTCGTCAATTTCACGCAAGTCTGGTGGCGCAGTCATTCGACGAATGCGTAAGCGAGCCCCGGCTTCATCGATTAGGTCAATTGCCTTATCTGGTAAGAATCGATCACTGATGTATCGATCAGCCATAGTTGCAGCGCCGACTAATGCAGCATCGGTGATTGTGACTCGGTGATGATTTTCGTAACGGTCCCGAAGGCCTTTAAGAATTTCAATAGTCTGCGCAATAGTTGGTTCGCTAACCTGAATTGGTTGGAAGCGGCGCTCAAGCGCAGCATCCTTTTCGATGTACTTGCGGTACTCATCAAGTGTGGTTGCACCAATAGTCTGAAGTTCACCACGGGCCAACATTGGCTTCAAGATACTGGCTGCATCGATCGCACCTTCAGCTGCGCCGGCTCCAACTAGAGTGTGGATTTCATCGATGAAGATGATGATGTCGCCACGAGTTTTGATCTCTTTCAAAACTTTCTTTAGGCGCTCTTCGAAATCACCACGGTAACGAGAACCGGCGACGAGTGCGCCAAGATCAAGGGAATAGATCTGCTTATCTTTTAGCGTCTCTGGAACTTCACCCTTAACAACATTTTGGGCAAGACCTTCAACAACTGCAGTCTTACCAACACCTGGTTCACCGATTAGAACCGGGTTGTTTTTGGTGCGGCGGGAAAGCACCTGCATCACGCGTTCGATTTCCTTGACTCGGCCGATCACTGGGTCAAGCTGACCTTCACGAGCAGCTTGCGTCAAGTTACGACCAAATTGATCAAGCACCAAAGAAGTTGATGGAGTTCCTTCAGCCGGACCAGAACCTTGTTGTTGCGGTTCCTTACCTTGGTAACCCGACAGCAATTGAATAACTTGTTGACGTACTCGGTTTAGGTCTGCGCCAAGCTTTACGAGAACTTGAGCTGCTACGCCTTCGCCTTCGCGAATTAGACCAAGCAGGATGTGCTCGGTTCCGATGTAGTTGTGGCCAAGTTGCAAAGCTTCACGAAGCGAAAGTTCCAGAACTTTTTTTGCACGAGGTGTAAAAGGAATGTGACCAGATGGTGCTTGCTGGCCTTGACCAATTATTTCTTCGACCTGAGCGCGTACTGCCTCAAGTGAGATGTCCATACTTTCAAGAGCCTTGGCGGCTACGCCTTCACCCTCGTGAATTAAACCTAGGAGGATGTGTTCGGTACCGATGTAATTGTGATTAAGCATGCGTGCCTCTTCTTGGGCAAGCACCACAACGCGACGAGCTCGGTCAGTAAATCTCTCGAACATATGAAGCTCCTCTTAACTTTTCGGCCTTGAGTCAATGCTAGAGCCAATGCATGACAACGCATCTGCGGATATATAAACTTGCAAACTTTAGGCAACTAGTACTGCCTTGTTTATTGGACTTTTGGACGAAGGCACTATCTGCCAGTAGCGAACAGTGGTAAAACTAGAGGTTTTTCAGCATTCTGGTGTTGCCCAAAGTATTCGGTTTCACATGTTCCAAATCCAAGAATTCGGCGACGCCTTGGTCCCCCGAAAGTAACAGTTCGGCATAAGTAGATGCGTCAAGCGGAGACTCTTCAATTGGATTGAAACCGTGACGAGTGAAAAATGTAGTTTCGAAAGTTAGGCAAAAAAGTTTTGTCAGGCCGAGAGTTGTTGCGCGCTGTGTTAGCTCATTTAGAATTTGGGTTCCGATTCCTTGGCCCTTGATCGATGGGTCAACTGCAACCGTTCGGATTTCTCCTAAATCGTGCCACATTACATGCAATGCGCCACAGCCCACAATTTTTCCATCTTGCTCTGCCACATAAAACTCTTGGACATCTTCATAAAGTGTCACAGTATTCTTGCGAAGCAATCGTGGCCCATCGCCGGCGTAGTTTTCAACTAAGTCGCGGATGGCTAAAACATCAGAAGTAATTGCTGGACGAACATCAATAGTCATGATTATTCAGGCTTCACCAATGGGAACAAAATTGTTTCGCGAATATTCAAGCCAGTCAGAGTCATCAGAAGGCGGTCGATTCCCATGCCAACACCACCTGATGGCGGCATGCCATATTCAAGTGCTCGTAAGAAGTCTTCATCGAGCTGCATAGCTTCTGCATCGCCACCGGCTTTGAGCGATGACTGTTCGATTAATCGTTCGCGCTGAATAACGGGATCAATAAGTTCGGAGTAACCAGTTCCAGCTTCGTATCCATCAATGTAAAGGTCCCACTTTTCTGCGGTTCCCTTTTGGGTTCGATGTTCGCGTACTAAGGGCGAAGTATCGACTGGGTAATCCATCACAAATGTTGGCTTCTTCAGCTGCTCAACAACATAGTGCTCAAGTAATTCTTCAACTAACTTTCCGTGAATTGCTTTTGGGTCATGTGTAATTCCAGCATCAGCGCAAAGTTTACGAAGCTCTGCAATCGGAATCTCTGGAGAAATCTGCTGCCCAATGGCCTTACTTACCGATGGATAAACCGAGATTTGATCCCACTCGCCAGATAAATCTCGAGAGCCGCCATCGACTAGTTCGTAATTCAAAGTGCCATGAACTGCGAGTGCAGCTTCTTGAATGAGTTCCCTAGTGAGGGTTGCCATGTCGTTGTAGTCCGCGTAGGCCTGGTAGTACTCCAACATCGCAAACTCTGGTGAATGAGTTGAGTCAGCGCCTTCGTTACGAAAGTTTCGGTTAATTTCAAATACCCGTTCAATGCCACCAACTACGCAGCGCTTCAAAAATAGTTCGGGTGCGATGCGTAGGAATAATTGCATATCAAATGCGTTTGATGAAGTCACAAAAGGTCGCGCTGCTGCGCCGCCATGCATAGTTTGCAACATTGGGGTTTCAACTTCGATGTAATCACGTTTAGCAAAACTCGCGCGCAAACTAGACATCGTTGCTGGACGGAGTCGCGCAACGGTTCGAGCAGTATCGCGCATGATTAGATCTGCGTAACGTTGCCGAACCCGCGTCTCTTCGCTTAAAGGTTTGTGTGGATTGGGAAGTGGTCGTAAGGCTTTAGCCGCCATGTGCCAGCTGTCAGCCATTACGGAAAGTTCGCCGCGCTTACTGCTGATTACTTCGCCAACAACTGCAACTACGTCACCAATGTCAACTAAGCCTTTCCAGGCATCAAGTTGTTCTTCACCAATTCGATCAAAGGAAACCATGGCTTGAATGGTTTCCCCAGTTCCTGCCTGCAATTGCGCGAAACAAAGTTTGCCAGTGTTGCGAAGGAACATAACTCGACCAGCCACACCAACGGTGTCACCGCTTTCTTGCTCGGCAATTAGGTGCGGGTATTTTTCCCGCACGGCTGGAATCGTGGTGGTAACTGGAACCCGAACTGGATAGGCATCAACCCCACTAGCCAACATTGCCGCGCGCTTTTCGTGACGAACCTGCATTTGTTCAGGCAGGTCGTCAACTTCTTCGACAGCTGGATTCTGATCGGAGGTCATTGCCCAAGATTATCGGTACTAAGCATTGCGCTCGAACATCAGACGCAGTCCAATCAAAGTCAGATCTGGCTCATGATGGGTTATGGTCTCGGACTCTGGGACCACAATTGCCGATAACCCACCAGTTGCAATCACTGCTTTTACAGGGGTCCCCAACTCATCTACGATTCGATCCACCAAACCATCAACTTGCCCGGCGAACCCATAAACCGCACCAGATTGCAAGGCCTCAACCGTATTTTTGCCAATGACATTCCGAGGTGCGACTAACTCCACTTTTCGCAATTGCGCTGCGCGATTGGCAAGGGCATCGATTGATATTTCAATTCCAGGTGCCAGCGCCCCACCCAAGAATTCTCCCTTAGCGGAGATCACATCTAAATTCGTCGAGGTTCCAAAATCAACGACGATTGCGGGACCGCCATAGAGAGTAAAGGCAGCAAGAGAGTTCACAATTCGATCGGCGCCAACTTCTTTTGGATTGTCGGTGAGTACTGGGACACCTGTCTTGATACCTGGTTCAACAATTACTTGTTGCACATCTTGGTAGTAGTTATTCAACATAGTTCGCATCTCTCGAAGAACTGCTGGAACTGTGGAGCAAAGCGCAATCCCAGTTACTTCGGGTGAATCGCTAAGTATTGCTTTGAACTTTAGTGCTAGCTCGTCGGCAGTTTCGCGACTGTCTGTTTTAGTTCGCCAAGAAGAAACTAACTTTTCCCCTGCAAACAACCCAAGAACGGTATTTGTATTTCCGACGTCAATTGCTAACAGCATGCTTTTCCTACTTTGCTATCTCGAGGTTGTCTATAAGTCTTACGTCTTCAATCTTTACAGCTACAAAAACTCGCGCGTTATTAATCGTTGGAAGGGAAACTAAATCATTTGATCTGATTTCAAAATACTCAATTTCAAACTGATCACTTTCTGCCAAAATACTTTTGCCAGCAACTTCAGCTTGCGGCAGTGATCCGGTAGCAAGAAATACTTCAGCAGCTTTTGTCATTGCCGCTGGAATCAATCTTGCATCTTCCAAAGCATTCGATGAAAGTCTTCGGTTTCGACTTGATAGCGCTAATCCAAATTCGTCTCGCACAGTTGGAACTCCAACTATCTGTACAGGCATTTTTGTGAAATCCACCATGTCCTTAACCAGAGTTAGTTGCTGAAAATCTTTTTCTCCAAAGAATGAGAAGTCTGCATGGGTCATTGTGAGCAGACGTTGCACCACAGTTAACATTCCCCGAAAATGGCCTGGTCTTGCTTCACCTTCTAATACATCTCCGATTGGCCCAGGTTCCATAGGTGGATTTACTTCCAAACCATTGGGATAAATCTGTGAAACGGTCGGCACAAAAACCGCGTCGGCTCCAGCGCTTCGCAATGTTTCTAGATCGGAATCCAAGGCACGAGGATAATTGTCAAGATCTGAGGTGTTATTGAATTGTGTTGGGTTAACAAAAATGGTTGCAATCACGCGAGTTCCACTTGGGGTATTGGCTTTTGCGAATCTAACTAACTCTGCATGGCCTTGATGTAAAGCGCCCATTGTTAACACGGCAGCAATTGGCGTTGCATCTTGATCTGCCCAGGAATCAACTTCAGCGACAGTGGTTAAAACGTGGCTCATGACTCATCTGCCAAAACTATTAATAGTTCTTCAGCTAACTTAGGTTGCAAGTTGCCGGCACCGAGTGCTCGAATTGCAGTAAGACGAGCCATCGCTCGATAAGCCTGAGTAACTGATGGATCAAAGTTTGCAAGTACTCGTAAGTGTTCCCGAACCGTACTGGCATCTCCGCGAGCAACTGGACCAGTGATTGCTGCGTCACCATTTCGTAAGGCATTATCAAGTGACGCCCCTAACAGCGGTGCTACTAGCGCTTCCGGATTTGTAATTCCAGCTGCTTCTAGTAACTCAGTTGTTTGGGTAACTAACGTCATTAAATTGTTTGCGCCAAAAGTTAATGCTGCGTGATATAGCCCACGGTTTTCTTCGGGAACCCAGATAGGTTCGCCACCGATTTCCACAACTAAAGTCTCAGCAACTGGACGCAGGGTTTGCACCGTAGTGATTCCAAATGGACAAGCTGAAAGCCGGTTTAGATCAATGCTGGTTCCGGTAAACGTCATTACTGGGTGCAGCGCCAATGGCAAGCAACCTTGATCTGTCAGAGATCGCAGAACTTCAATTCCATATCTACCTGAAGCATGCATAACGAAAGTTCCAGGACTAACTGCATTTGTTGCTGCCAATCCATTAACAACTTGGCCAAGCACATCATCTGGCACAGTTAACAAAATCAAGTCTCTATCTTTAACTGCTTCATCTATGGAAGTAACTGGGACTCCAGGCAAAAGTGATTCTGCTCTTAGTTTTGAGATATCGCTGACTGCAGTGCAAGCTCGAATGTTATGTCCAGCCCGTTTTAGGGCAGCACC
>CANLIF010000002.1 GCA_947491175.1 Actinomycetota bacterium | reverse complement strand
GGTCTTTAGGTACTGCTATGTCCACAGAAACGATTAAGTCGCCAGATTTTTCTGGACGAACTACGCCTTTGCCACGTGCTCGGAATTTCGCTCCAGTTTTTGTTCCTGCTGGAATCCGAATTGTTACTGTTGGTCCATCTAGGACAGGAACCTTAATGTCGGCGCCATTGACAGCCTCATCAAAACGAATTGGAACCATCACGGTTAAGTTATCGCCATCGCGGCCAAATACTGGGTGCGAAGAGACTGCAACATTAATAAACAAGTCGCCAGCCGGCGCACCCGGTTCGCCAGCTTGGCCTTTACCTTTGAGACGAATACGCTGATCATTCTTTACGCCAGCTGGGATTCGCGCAGATACGTTGCCGGTACTTAATCGGAGTGGCATTGTCACACCATGAATTGAGTCTTCGAAACTTATCGTCACTGAAGTTTCTAAGTCGGCGCCTTTACGTGGTCCGCGCTGACGGCCACCGCCGCCAAAAAGGCCACCAAAAATATCTGACAAATCTCCGCCGCCAAATAAATCTTCAGGACTTGGATTTCTGCCACCTGGGAATCCACCTGGTCCGCCAGGGGTTCGGCGACCGCCACCCATTGGTCCACGAGCACCATAACGTTGAGCTTCATCATATTCAGCTCTTCGTTTTGGATCAGAAACTACGTCATAGGCTTCGCTGACGGCCTTGAATTTGTCTTCGATCTTTTTGTCCCCAGCATTTGTATCTGGGTGCAGATCTTTAGCTAACTTTCGGTAAGCCTTTTTGATAGTTGCCGCATCAGCATCTTTGGCGACGCCAAGGATTTTGTAGTAATCCTTTTCGTACATGTCTTTTGCACTCATAGCGTCTCCTTTCCGGTGCTTAACGTTGCTTTAGAAATTAGTTATTCAGCGTTTGCAGTTTCTGGGTCTGCAACACTAACTATCGCAGCACGAATAATTCGTCCATTGAATTCGTAGCCTGGTTGGAAAACATTCATGCAAGTTGAGGTTGAAACTTCCGCACTATATTCATGCGAAATCGCCTCATGCTTAGTTGGATCAAATGCATCACCGGGAGCGCCAAAAGGCTTTAGGCCCAATCGAGTAATTGTTGACTCAAGCGCTTCACCAACACTTTTGAAGGCACCTTCGAGTTCACCATGGGTACGAGCGCGACCGATGTCATCAATTACAGGTAGCAATTCAGTGAGCGTGTTTGAAACAACTAAGTCGCGAGTGGTTTCACGATCGCGTTCTACGCGCTTGCGATAGTTAGCGAACTCAGCTTGGAGACGTTGCAGGTCGGCGGTAAGTTCCACGACTGGATCGACTGGATCACTTGCAACATCAAGATCGGAAACTGGAGCCTCCTGCGCATCTGATGCGCGAGGAGCTCCAGTTTCTGGATCAAGCTTGCGCTTATCTGTGATCTTTACGCCCTCGGCCTGGTTTACGCCTGGGTCGTTGTCACTCATACCTTTTCGTTCTCATCCACGATTTCGGCATCGACTACGTCGTCATCGCCTTCGGCAGTTGCTTCGCCATCCTCGCCTTGAGTGTTTGCGTATAACGCAGCACCCAAAGCCTGAGATGCACTTGCAACCTTTTCCACCGCAGCCTTGATGGCTTCGATGTTGTCGCCAGCAATAGCAGCCTTTAGTTCAGCTAGCGGTTCATCAACATTTGCCTTGGCATCTGCTGGAACTTTGTCGCCGCTTTCCTCGAGGAACTTCTCGGTCTGGAAGACCAATGACTCCGCTTGGTTACGAACTTCAGCTTCTTCGCGACGCTGACGATCTTCTTCAGCATGTGATTCTGCGTCGGCCATCATGCGATCGATCTCTTCCTTAGAAAGAGCTCCACCGCCCGTGATAGTCATGGACTGTTCTTTGCCAGTTCCAAGATCCTTGGCTGAAACGTGCACGATACCGTTGGCATCGATGTCGAAGGCAACTTCAATCTGTGGAATGTTGCGTGGCGCTGGTGGCAAGCCAGTTAGCTCGAAAGTTCCAAGCTTCTTGTTGTAAGCCGCCATTTCTCGCTCGCCTTGGAATACCTGAATCAAAACAGATGGCTGGTTATCTTCAGCAGTTGTGAAGATCTCCGAGCGCTTTGTTGGGATCGTGGTGTTACGTTCGATCATCTTGGTCATGAGACCACCCTTGGTTTCGATACCAAGTGATAGTGGTGTCACATCAAGTAGCAGAACATCCTTAACTTCACCCTTAAGTACGCCGGCCTGAAGCGCAGCGCCTACGGCAACTACTTCGTCAGGGTTAACGCCCTTGTTAGGTTCGCGTCCACCGGTAAGTTCCTTAACCAAATCGGTTACAGCTGGCATACGAGTTGAACCGCCAACAAGAACTACGTGATCGATGTCGGCAACTTTAACGCCGGCGTCTTTGATTACCTGGTTGAAAGGTGTCTTAGTCCGATCAATTAGATCCGCTGTCATCTTTTGGAAATCTGCACGAGTCAGAGTTTCGTCAAGGTGAAGTGGACCGGCATCAGATGCTGTGATGTAAGGCAAGTTGATTGCGGCTGATTGCGATGAAGAAAGTTCAATCTTCGCTTTTTCCGCTGCTTCGCGCAGACGTTGCAATGCAACTTTGTCTGCTGACAAATCAACACCATTTGAATTTTTAAACTGGGTGACTAAGTGATCAACTACGCGCTGATCCCAGTCATCGCCACCGAGGTTGTTATCGCCACTTGTAGCTTTAACTTCCACGATGCCTTCGCCAATTTCAAGAAGTGAAACGTCGAACGTGCCACCACCAAGATCGAATACCAAAATTGTTTGGTCTTTGTCGCCCTTGTCCAAACCATATGCAAGCGCTGCTGCAGTTGGCTCGTTGACAATGCGCAATACATTCAGACCCGCGATCTGGCCAGCATCCTTAGTTGCTTGGCGCTGGGCATCATTGAAGTAAGCCGGAACAGTAATTACTGCATCAGTTACGGTGTCACCAAGGTAAGCCTCAGCATCGCGCTTTAGCTTTTGCAAAATACGGGCCGAAATTTCCTGAGCGTTGTATTTCTTGCCGTCGATATCGACATTCCAAGAAGTGTCACCCATGTGACGCTTAACGGAACGGATCGTACGGTCTACGTTTGTGACAGCCTGACGCTTGGCAACTTCGCCAACCAGGACTTCACCATTCTTTGCGAATGCGACAACACTGGGTGTAGTGCGTGCGCCTTCTGCGTTTGCAATGACGGTGGGTTCTCCACCTTCAAGTACTGAGACCACCGAGTTAGTGGTTCCCAGGTCGATACCTACGGCTTTAGCCATTTTTTCCTCCAAGAAAGGGTTTTCGCTTATAGTCATACCCGACTCACGGCACCTGAAACGCTTGGCATCAGATACATTGAGTCGGGTTGACTCAATGCCTTTTAGCATACGCAGAAAGAGATTATTTGCAAATTGAGGGCCATTTCTGTGGATAAACCAGGCTGGAATACCATTACTCCATGCGCGTAGCCCAATTCGATGCCTTTGGCAGCCCCTTATATGTAGCCGATCGGGACATGCCAGTTGCCAGGCCTCATGGCGTGGTTATCAAGGTTGAGGCAACCGGACTATGCCGAAGTGATTGGCATGGCTGGCAAGGTCACGATTCTGATATCACTGAGCTGCCACATGTGCCGGGCCATGAGTTTGCTGGCGTGATTTCAGAAGTCGGCGCTGATGTTAAGAACTGGAAAGTTGGCGACCGAGTAACAGTTCCGTTTGTTTGTGGCTGTGGTGATTGCATTGATTGCAAAGCTGGCAATGCGCAAGTTTGTCTCTACCAATGGCAGCCAGGGTTTAATGGTCCAGGATCGTTTGCTGAATACGTTCGGATTCCACATGCCGACTTTAATGTTGTTGCGCTACCTGACTCGATGAGTTTTGAAACTGCTGCTGCGCTGGGTTGCCGCTTTGCAACTTCATATCGCGCTGTTGTGCACGTAGGTAAAGTCCAGGCGGGTGAAACCGTTGCAGTATTTGGTTGTGGAGGGATTGGGCTGGCTGCGATCATGATTGCGAAATCTCGCGGGGCCACTGTTGTTGGAATTGATACTTCAAACCCAGCTCGGGATCGCGCACGATTAGCCGGCGCAGACTACGTGCTCGATTCAATTCACGATGATGTTGTCAAAGAAATTAAAAGGTACGCACCAGCTGGTGCTGACTTAACTATTGATGCTCTCGGCAGTATTGCAACCAGCAAACTTGCAGTGGAATCTTTGCGAAGATTAGGACGACATGTTCAGGTTGGTTTGTTGCCTCCTGCAGAAGTTAAGGATCAGGCAACAATCCCAATGCACACCGTTATCAGTCGCGAGTTATCAATCATGGGCAGTCATGGCATGTCTGCCGCGCACTACCCACAGATGTTAAGTGAAATAGCGGATGGCACCTTGCGCCCTGACACATTAGTAGAACGAACGATCACTTTGGAACAAGTTCCTGACGCTCTTGCTGGCCTGGGAACCAATCCATTGCCAGGTATCACCATCATTAAGCCCTAAGCATTGCTAGCCTGACTACATGGCCAGAGTTTCCGCAGATTCCTTAAGTGAGTTACGTAACCGACGCAGCGAGAAGTGGCGAAGTTTTCCAGAAGATGTTTTGCCACTGCCGGTCGCCGAGATGGATTTTCCAATTGCAAAGCCGATCCGCGATGTCTTGATTGACATGGTCAAGCGAAGTGACACTGGCTATTCAGTTCTCGACCCTGAACTGCCCCGAGCATTTGCTAATTTTGCCAAGCGAAATTGGAACTGGACAGTAAACCAGGATCAGTTTTACTTAGCGACTGACGTTGGCGTTGCAGGTATTGAAGTTTTGAGGCTTTGGACGAAACCTGGTGACAAAGTTGTAGTCAATACCCCGGTCTATTTAAATTTCTTTAATTGGATCAAAGAAGCAAACTGCGAAGTGGTTGACGCACCGCTAAAACACTTGGGTGACTCGTGGGCGCTAGACCTTGCTGGTCTTGAGGATGCATTTGCTGCCGGTGCCAAGGCTTACATTCTTTGCCATCCACACAATCCAGTAGGGCATGTGTTTACCTTGGATGAGTTAGAGAAAATCGCAGAGCTAGCTAAGAAATATAATGTTTTGGTTATCAGTGATGAAATCCATGCACCATTGATTTTCAAAGAGACAAAATTTGTTCCTTATTTAAATGTCAGTGACGCTGCGCGTGAAACTGGAGTTTGCATAACTTCAGCAAGTAAGGCGTGGAACCTGGCTAGCCTGAAGTGCGCCCACATTGTTGCGGATAATTCTGTGATAAATGACCGATTGGCTTTACTGCCAGTTTTAGTGTCTGAGCGAGCTTCACTATTTGGAGTTTGGGCCGGGATTGCTGCGTATAACCAAGGTGAACCATGGCTAAAGGCAGTGTTAAAAAATATTGACGAGAACCGTCATTACCTGGCTAAATTGCTAAAAAAGCACTTGCCAAAAGCGAAGTACACCGTTCCGAACGGCACATACTTAGCGTGGATTGATTTAAGTGCTTACGGCCAAGACGAAGTTACCCAGCTGCTTTTAGATAAAGGCCGAGTCGCTCTAGGTAATGGAGCTCTATTTGGTGGAGTTGGCAAAGATTTTGTTCGCTTAAATATGGCAACTAGCAAAGAAATCATCAAAGAAGCCGTGATCCGTATGGCTAGTGTGCTCGAGGACTAAATGTCACGCCTCGGAATGATTACTGTTGTAGTAGATGATTACAACACTGCGATCGATTACTACACAACTGCACTTGGATTTAAGCTAATTGAAGACACCAAAATGTCTGAAACTAAGCGGTGGGTTGTTGTTGCACCAGATCCAAATCACGGCGCTGCATTATTGCTCGCTCAAGCTGCATCACCAGAGCAGAGCGCTGCGATAGGTAATCAGTCTGGGGGTCGGGTGATGTTTTTCTTGTACACCGATAACTTTGATCGGGACTATACCCACATGGCAGAACATAATGTTTCGTTCACTGAAGAACCACGGCTAGAAGAATTTGGCAAGGTGGTTGTGTTTGCTGATAAGTACGGAAACAAGTGGGACTTCATCGAACGTAAAGATCAGTAATCATGACTTTAGTCTTAGGCTACGAAATCAAAACTCCATGGGGACCGATCGCAACTTTTGTGGATACGTCCATAGAGCCAATTGTAATTGGCGCAGCATTCAGCGACATCCCAAACTTCTTGAAACAGTCTGGACACAAATTGAACATTGTGGAATTCAAATCTGATGCCAAACTTGCCGGTATTACATCAGTGGTGAAGTCATGGGTTGATGGCGACCTTAACGCATTTAAAACTTTAAAAGTCCGGCAGCCAGGTGGCGAATTCACCCAAGATGTCTGGAAGGCTTTACGCAAAGTTAAAGCTGGCACTGTCATTAGTTACGCGGACCTTGCGGCGAAAGCCGGTAGACCACTGGCTGTAAGGGCCGCTGGTACGGCAATGGCAACTAACTTAATTGCGCCAATTGTCCCGTGTCACCGCGTGGTTAAAACTGGTGGCGCAATCGGCAACTACGGATTTGGCGTGGACTTAAAGTCGAAGTTACTAATCCACGAAGGTGTTGACCTCTAGTCTGCGCGAAATTGTTTACTCAGTAGGCTTTCAGGCATAACAAGGAGTAGACATGGCAAAAACAAAAGGTTACGCAGCACAGGTTGCCAACGGAAAAATTGAACCGTGGGAATTTGATCGCCGTGACGTAGGTGCAAATGACATTTCAATTGACATTGAGTTTGCCGGAATTTGTCACTCTGATATTCATCAAGTTAAAGAAGAGTGGGGCGAAGCAATTTTCCCCATGGTTCCTGGACATGAAATCGTGGGCACAGTTGTCACCATTGGATCAGATGTTACGAAATTCAAAATCGGTGATGTCGCTGGCGTAGGTTGCTTTGTTGATTCCTGTGGCAGTTGCGAATACTGCTTGGCTGGCAACGATCACTGGTGTCTGGATAATTCGGCTTACACCTACAACGGTACGGAGCGCGATGGCGTTACTCCTACTTACGGTGGCTACTCCAAGAATGTTGTAGTCAAAGCTGACTATGCATTACATGTGCCAGCAAATCTTGATCGTGCCGGTGCTGCGCCTTTGTTATGCGCGGGAATTACAACTTTCTCACCACTTCGGCATTGGAATGCCGGTCCTGGCAAAAAAGTTGCTGTCATGGGACTCGGCGGACTTGGACACATGGCAGTAAAGATTGCAGTTGCTATGGGTGCTGAAGTTACTGTAATGAGCCACAGTGAAGGCAAACGCGATGATGCGTTAGCTATGGGAGCTCAAAGTTTTGTTGTTACTTCTGACAAAGAAGAGTTAAAGAAACTTGCAAACACTTTTGACATCATTATTAATACCGTGTCGGCTGAAATTGAAATTCATCGCTACATTGGAACGCTTCGCCAGTGGGGTTCACTCGTTGTCGTTGGTGCGCCAGGTAAGCCATATTCGCTCGATGGCAGCATCCTGATGGGTCGTCAGTTGAGTCTTTCTGGCTCAAACATTGGCAGCATTAAAGAGACACAAGAAATGCTTGATTTCTGTGGCAAGCACAACATTGTCAGTGACATCGAAATCATTCCAGCAAGCGCGATCAACGAGGCTTACGACCGCGTGCTCGCTAGTGACGTTCGCTACCGCTTCGTAATTGACACTGCCACCATCTAAGGAGTATTGAAATGACTAAGCAACGCACAGTATTAGTGACCGGAGGCTCGCGTGGAATTGGAGCCAGCATTGCAAAGCATTTTGCTGAGCAAGGTGATCGAATCGCAGTGCACTACAGCTCAAATGGTGACCTAGCCGCCGAAGTAATGGCATCACTGCCTGGTTCGGGGCACATGACAACTCAGGCGGATTTGCGTGATGCTGATGCCATCAAAGTTATGGTCGATGCTGTTGCAAAAGAGTTTGGTCACATCGACATTTTGATTAACAACGCTGGTGTTTTCTTTGATCATCCCATTGAATCCTCGAGTTACGAAGTTTGGCAAAAAGCTTGGTCAGACACTTTGGGTGTGAATTTAACTGGAGCTGCAAATGTCACTTGGTGTGCACTGCAATACATGCCACGTCATGGTGATTCCCGAATTGTTAACGTCGGATCTCGTGGTGCTTTCCGCGGGGAACCAGTTAGCCCAGCGTATGGCGCTAGCAAAGCGGCAATTGTTGCATTCGGTCAATCAATTGCAAAAGCATTAGCTCCGGAAGGAATCGGCGTAACTACGTTAGCTCCAGGTTTTGTTGATACTGAAATGGCAGCAGAACTTCTGGATGGTCCAACTGGCAATGACATCCGAAATCAAAGTCCATTTGGTCGAGTGGCTGAACCTGATGAATTAGCTAGAGCAATTTATTTCTTGGCATCCAAAGATTCACTTTGGGCAAGTGGCGCAGTGCTCGACTTCAACGGCGCTTCTTACTTAAGAATGTAACTAGTTCTCTTGATCCCAAGCTTTGCGCAAATTCGCTCGGGCTCGCGACAAGGCCGCTCCGGCACCACCTTCGGAAATGCCTAGTGCTTGCGCTAATTCTTTACCGTTAAGGCCTTCCCAGGCAGCCAATCGCAAAACTTCACGATCCTTGTCAGGGACAAGTTTCCAAGCCTTACTTAACTGATCATTAGTTATAACTTCGTCAGCGCAGTCAGGTTCAACTTCACTTAAAACAAAATCTGTTGGGATCGGGTCATTTTTTCGATGCGCGTTTGCCAACACATTCCATGCGGTTCTGTAGAGCCAAGGTAATTCTGACCCAACAGGTATCGAATTGATTTTTTGAAATGCGATGACAAAAACATCGCTGGTTAAATCTTGGGAATCGTTGCCAATGTGACGACGGGATATGTATCGATAAACCTCGAGAGCATGGCGTTCGTAGAGTTCCTCGAACTCAAGTGCGGACACCAGAAACTCCCCCGATTGCTGTTATTACCAATTTATGTCGAAACCCAATGGTTTCTTTCAAAAATAGCCAAAAAACCGTTAAATCTTAGTGAAAGATTTGCAGAACTAGCGACATAAGAAGGGTAGAGAGCAAATAGGAGAAATCATGAGCAATGAATCTGACAACGAATTTGGCAATGAAGGTACGAAGGGCGACCAGGCTTGGGAATTGCTGCGGGCCAATGATCCAGCAAGTTCAGCTGCTGCCCCTGACTTAGCAGCGATTCGGGCTTCGGTACTTGCCGAAACCAACAAAGTAGTGCCAATCTCTAAGCGTTCTTGGCTTGCCCCAGTTGCGGTTGCAGCCAGTGTTGCGCTGTTTGTTGGTGGCGGCGCCGGATACACGATTGCAGCACAATCAAGTTCCGACTCAAATTTCGTTTATGCACCTATTTCTGCTCCTGAAATGGGGGCTCCCGACTCGGTAAGTGGAGCGCCATCTGGCTCCCAAGATTCAAAAATGTCTTCGAGTGCTTTGTGGGGTTGGGGCGGCCGAGCATATCTAGAAGCTGATTCAAGTATTTCGGATACTTCAGGTGTCCAAGTTGGTTACACCTTCGATGCCAGTGACATCGATCGCAAAACCCAGCTTGAGAAAATTGCGAATGTTTTTTCAGTAACGGGGAAAATCATTGGAGGCAAGTCAGATGGTTACTTCGTTGGTGACAAGAATTATGTCAAAGCAGTCGCACAAATTAGTGGTGCAAGTTGGGATTTAAGCCAATTAGTAACTTGGAATTACAGTGACTCGTCAGTAAACCCTGTTTACTGCGGAGGTGACATGCCGATGTATGACACTAAGTCCAGTTCTACTGCCGGTGTAGCAGGTGTTGATGTAGCGACTGCAGAGCCAGCTGCAACTTCCGAACCAATGCCGGCGCCAGCTGCAAGCGAATGTGAGACACCAAGCGGAACTTTACCAAGCGACGAGTCTGCTCTGGTTTTAGCTAAAGAAAAATTTGGAGCGCTTAATTTCGATTCTGCCTCCGCTATCTGGACCGTAGTAGATAACGGTGGCCAGTGGGGTTACGGGACTGAAATGGCAAATGCTTACAAGCTAGTCACTGCCAAAGTTTTACT
Organism: Actinomycetota bacterium; assembly: GCA_947491175.1. Lineage (GTDB taxonomy): Bacteria > Actinomycetota > Actinomycetes > S36-B12 > UBA5976 > UBA5976. The sequence continues at coordinate 23,467 of CANLIF010000002.1, read as the reverse complement.
CGATGGGATCTATACGAATCAATCATGGTCCATGACTGTCGGTCCTGACAATGCAATTTTGAACGCAAACGGTTTCTTCGCGAAATTTGTTCCAACTGCCGAGTACAACATCGTTGGTGCCAAGACTGCAATAGAGCGAAGCCAAAATGCACTATGGGCTAACTTAGCGGCACAAGAGGTCTATCGGGAAGGCATGGTCTACCCAATGGAAATGGATACCAACTCAAATTCATCAAAGGTAGTTCGAAACCAAGCAGGCCAGCCAGTATTGGCTTCCAACATCGATCGCATAACTATTGTTAGTACTGAGAAAAGTCTCATCTCTTGGTACTTAAATGATGGTTCTACGATTTTGCTTCCGGCTTACTTGCTAAGCGAAAGTGATTCTGAGAATTCACGTCAATGGCTGCAGCTTGCAATTGCTGATGAATACGTGGACTTTAACTAGCCACATAATCCTTCGGTAACTCACCGATGCGAATTAAGCGGGCAATTGCTGCTTCTTCCATCGGTGAGGCCGGACCTAGGGCCATTCGAAGTGAAGTTAGGATTCCACGAGTGATCGGTCCAGCAATTTTTAGACTCTTGCCTTTTAGCCCAAGCATCTCTTGAAACTCTGCTGGAATAGATGCAACGGCGCCATCAAACATTCGATCATAGGCAAGCAATGCAGTCTTTGACAGTGGTGGTTTGCGGATAAATTCCACAACTCGTTTCGTGGTTTCACTTGTGGCCAAAACTCCTTCGTCGCGGTAGCGCTTGATCTCACGCTTTAGTTCAGCCCGTGACATCGGCGCATGAGTTAATCCAAGTGGAACTACCGACTTGGACCATTGGGAAACGTATTCATCTGGACCACCCGGAATCTCTTCGGCGCCATAAAGTTCATGAGTTGTAAGAAATGAATCCGTAAATGCAATATGAACCCAGGCAAGAAGGTCTGGATCAGCTGCCTGGTATGACTTCGTCTCGCCGTGGCCGGTTACGTACTCACCTTTGACGTGATCATGCATGCGATTGACTCGAGCAGATTCATTCGCTATCGCTTCAGCCGAACCGAAAGTTGCAATAGTTAACCATTTAGTGGTTCCAGCCAGTCGACCTAGTGGATCGTGTTCATAACGTGAATGTTGTTCAACTCCAGTAAGAGTTCCAGGATGCAAAGCTTGCATCAGCAATGCGCGAATCCCACCAATTAATGTTGCAACGTCACCGTGAACAACCCAGGGCGCATCCTGTGGCAGGTAGAGTCCTCGAGTTTCCCCAGACTCAACGGCTTCCATCCATGGTGGAACGCCATCTTCGGTGTTTGTGATGATGCGGCGAAATCTGGTGCCAAAGCGTTCTTGTAACGCGTTTGTCGCCACTTGATTTCTCCTAACGAATACTTCCTGCTCTTAAATCTATGAGAAGTGGCGGGTATTTGCATAATGAGAGATTTAGTAGAACAAACTCAGCACGTAAAAGTGGCAAACTGGGCTTTATGGATTACAACAACATCTTTGACTTGCTGGATCAACATTTCTTAAAACACCATGAGGAGAAAAAGATTCCTGGTGTTGCGTACGGACTCATCAAAGATGGCCAACTCGTTCATTCTCAAGGTTTTGGCCAAACAATTTTGGATTCAAATAACTGTCCTGACAGCACCAGCGTGTTTCGAATTGCCTCCATGACAAAGAGTTTTACTGCTACCGGAATCCTGTTACTTCGCGATGCTGGCAAACTCCGCCTCGATGATGACATCACCATGTACTTGCCATGGACCGACAGCATTGGAATCCCTGATTTTGGTCACGTAATTACGATTCGGGATTTATTGACTATGAACGCTGGATTTCCAACGGATGATCCCTGGGGTGATCGACAGGAAAGTTTAGAAATTGAAAGTTTTGATGACTTAGTTAGTCAAGGCCTGCGGTTTACCCGAGTTCCTCGAATGGGATTTGAATATTCGAATTTAGGTTATGCGCTACTTGGCAGAATCATTTCGGTAACTAGTGGAATGGATTACTTGGATTTTGTGGCAACGGAAATTCATAAGCCACTAGCAATGACTAAATCTACTTTCCACCAAGTTAAAGTTTCGCCTGAAAACTTTGTCCAAGGCTATGCCGAGTTCGCCGCTGGATTTGTGCCTGAGCCATTAACAATCCCGGGTGCATTCAGTGCCATGGGTGGGTTACTCAGCAATGTTGCTGACTTGGCCAAATGGGTAGCTGGGTTTCAATCTGCTTGGGATGAAACTTCCATTCATCCGCTTCAAAGGTGGAGTCGCCGCGAGATGCAAGAACCACAACGTCACGCTCGCACTGCAGCTTTCACTGATCCCCATACCGATCAAATTAAGTCTGTGACTACTTCTTATGGATTTGGCTTGATGGTCGACGATGATTCCTTGCTTGGCAGGTTTGTTTCACACAGTGGTGGCTACCCGGGTTTTGGTTCTCACATGCGTTGGCATCCGCAATCTGGTTGGGGAATTGTCGCTCTTGGAAATCGCACCTACGCACCGATGATGCCAGCTGCATCAGAGGCATTAGCCATAATTGTTCGTGACCATACTCCAGTAAAAACTTATTCAGAATCAGATGTGTGGTTTGAAACAGCTTCCGCCATGAAGGTTGCAGAGCATCTCCTCGAAAATTGGGATAACCAATTGGCTGATGATTGGTTTGCCGTGAATATGGATTTGGATCAGCCACGAAATGAGCGAATGTCAGCGATTTTGGCAGTTGGAATAAGCGGGACCACGGTTTCGCGAGTGCCGGGAAGTCTGACGACCACAACACCGGCTCATGTTAAATGGCAAGTAGTTAGCGATTCTGACCTTATTGAGGTTGAAATCTTGATGAGTCCCACAACTCCACCAAAGATTCAAACATTAAAGGTGGCGAAAGCATCACAGTGATAGTTGCATGCAAAATGAGTGTCTAAGATAAATAGGGTGCTACTCGCACTGCTGACTGCTATCGAAAGAACTTAGATGTCTAAGCCAAGTGGCACTTCGGAATCAAGTCGTAACAAGTCGCACCTGGCGGGCAATGCCAGTCTTATCTTGGGTGCAACTGGTGTTGTTTTTGGTGACATTGGAACCAGTCCGATTTATGCGTTGAAAGAAACGCTGCATAGATCTGGCGCTGCAGTTGATGACATATATGGCGTGGTTTCACTATTCTTCTGGACTCTTACACTCGTTGTTTCCGTAAAATACTTGAGCTTTGTAATGCGAGCAGACAACAAGGGCGAAGGCGGAATTCTTGCGCTACTTTCATTAATGCCTCGCAAAATTCGTGGGCCAAAAACCACTAAACATAATGCCGCGTTGATTTTGATTCTGGTAGGAACGGCGCTCCTTTTTGGTGATGGGGTATTGACTCCTGCAATTTCGGTATTGTCCGCAACCGAAGGTTTAGCTTTACTAAATCAAGACTTGGAAAAAGTTGCAGTTCCACTGACCGTGATAATTCTTGCCGCGCTCTTTCTCGTTCAGTCCCGGGGAACTCACGCGATTGGCACCATCTTTGGTCCGGTTATGTTGTGGTGGTTTGGACTGATTGCCGGCCTTGGTATTTATAGATTTCTTGCCGAACCATCTGTTATCAAAGCCCTGTCACCTGTTTATGCAATTGAATATATCGGAGACAACGGGTTTAAAACTTTTGCAATTTTAGCTTCTGTTATTTTGTGTGTCACTGGAGCTGAAGCACTGTACGCCGACATGGGGCACTTCGGGGTAAATCCAATTCGATGGGCCTGGATGTTTCTAGTTGGCCCAGCCCTAGTGCTTTGCTACCTGGGACAGGCTGCCTTGGTTTCCACCAATCCTGAGGCTGCTGCTAATCCATTCTTTGGCCTAGCACCGAATCAAACAGTGCTTGTGGTTTTGATTGTTTCCGCAACCCTTGCCACGGTCATCGCAAGCCAGGCCCTCATTACTGGGGTCTTTTCGCTTTCTCGTCAGGCCGTTCAGCTTGGACTCTTTCCACGCTTAACGATTCGTCACACTAGTGCGGCACATGAAGGACAGATTTATGTTCCAGTTGTGAACTGGCTGGTGGGCCTATCAAGTATTGCTCTGGTAATTGGATTCAAGTCTTCCTCAGCATTAGCCAGCGCTTACGTGCTCGCAATCGCAGGCACGATGGCAATCACCACTTTTGCTTTCCATATTGTGGCTCGCCAAGTTTGGGAATGGTCGCTTGCTAAAGTCTTGCCACTAACTGTCACCTTCATGATTGTTGACTTAAGTTTCCTAATCGGAACTGCTGGCCATGTTTTCGATGGTGGCTGGGTCCCAATCGTCCTAGGTGGCGTGGTGTTTGCGGTTATGAGCGTTTGGCGTGCAGGCAACCGAGCGTTAAACAAAAAAATGCGCGAATCAACCCGCACTTGGCAAGACATTTATCAAGGTTTAGAAACTGGCGAGATTGCAAGTGTTCCAGGTGTTGCGATCTTCTTAGCTTCACCTGCAGAAATGGTTCCGGCTGCAATAATTTCGCACGTAACGGTTATGCATTCCTTACCTGATGAAGTAATTATCGTCACTGTTAAGTCAGACACCCAGCCAATTAGTACTACTCCAGTGTTATGTGATCACATTTCAGATCGCTTATGTCGAGTAACTATTTACGCCGGATACATGGAAAGTATCAATATTCCGTTAGTACTTGAGCGTGAAGTTCTTGGTGAGAGAGAAAAAGTAGCAACTTACTATCTCTCTGAACGACACTTCTTGGCGTCTAACACTGGTTCACTAGGACGCCGAACTGAAGCGCTGTTTGAAATATTGCATCGTAACTCTGTGGCCCCAACCGAATTCTATGGCTTACCTTACGATCGAGTAATCACAATCGGAACTCGAATCGATTTATAGAAATGCAAAACTAAAGCCCGCTCTAGTTAGAGCGGGCTTTAGTTTTAGATTTACTTTCCGGCGTTTAACAATTCAATCCGAAGATCCGCAGTTGCCTTGTGGGCTGACATACCTTCGAACCCTGCGATTGCTGAGTTATGCGGAGCAACTTGCATCGTGGATTCGCGAGTTGAGGTTTGGTAGGTCACTGGCTTCAAGAAGCGACCGACTGACAGACCTGATGTGTACTTAGCGCCGCCACCAGTTGGAAGAACGTGGTTTGTGCCAGTTGTTCCCTTGTCAGCGTAAGAAACTGTGGACCATTCCCCAATGAACAATGAGCCATAGTTCTTTAGATGCTTTAGGTAATAGTCATTGTCACCAGTCAAGATTTCTAAGTGCTCAGGTGCCAAGGTGTCCATAACTTCGATGGCATCATCTGGAGTTTTGACTAAGTAAACCGTGCCATAGTCACGCCAAGCTGGGCCGGCAATGTATTCCGTTGAAAGTTCTGCTAACTGACGCTTTACTTCTTGAATAACCGCCATACCAAGTTCGCGCGAGGTCGTAACAAGGGAAGCCGGTGATTGCATTCCGTGTTCAGCCTGACCCAAAAGATCGCAAGCAACCATGCGAGCATCCGCAGTGTCATCTGCAATTACCGCGACTTCGGACGGACCGGCAAGAAGGTCGATACCAACGCGACCAAATAGCTGACGCTTGGCTTCAGCAACGTAAGCATTTCCCGCACCGACAAGAATGTCGACTGGCTTTTCACCAAGTAGACCAAAAGTCATAGCAGCAAGCGCCTGCACGCCACCAAGAATGAAAGTGCGATCTACGCCAGAAAGATAAGCCGAATACAAAACTGCATCATTGCCACCAGCGTCAGACATTGGTGGAGTGCAAGCCATGGTCATTGGCACGCCAGCGACTTTGGATACGCCAACAGTCATGAATGCCGAGGAAAGAATTGGGAAGTTACCTGCAGGCAAGTAAGCACCAACGCGTTCGATTGGAATGTACTTCTGGCCTAAGACAACACCAGGTGTGGTTTCTAGTTCGAAATCAACTAAGTGCTTACGAGTTTCAACTGCAAACATCTTGGTGCGCTCGGAGCCAATTTCAAGGGCCTTACGAAGTTCTGGGGAAAGTTTGTCACCAGTTTTTGCAAGATCAGCCGCGCTTAGTTCAAAGTCTTTATCCCACTTATCAAGGTCGCGGGCATATTTCTTAACCGCGTCAACACCGTTCTTTTCGATATCGGAAAGCATCCTTGAAACAGTTTCGATAACTTCTGGCAATCGCTGGGCTGGAGGCGAATCGAGTTCTGGTGCCTTAAGCACTTCAATGTCGGCCTTTAGGAACTTTTTATCGGCTTCTGTAATACGCATGGTTGAAATTTACTTCCCTTCTTAGGTGTTACGTTGGCGTTTTGGTGAAACATGTATCGGAAATCCCAAACCTACTCGAGCGGCCTCTGGCAAGGTTTCACTCATTGAAGGATGCGGGTGAATCGTGTCTGCTAAGTCTTGCAGATTTGCGCCCATTTCGATCGCCAATGTAACTTCCGCTATGTATTCAGAGGCATGAGGTCCGACAATTTGGGCACCAAGCACTACGCCTTCTGGGGTGTGAACTAATTGCGTAAAGCCAGCTTTTTCGCCAAGTGTGTAAGCCCGGCCAGATGCAGCCATTGGGAACATGGCAGCTAACGCTTCGTATCCAGCAGCTTTGGCTTCTTCAACTGTGAGTCCAGTCATCGCAATTTCTGGATCGCTGAACACAACGGCTGGAATAGCAGTGGGATCAAACTTGGCATCGTGTCCGGATAAAACTTCAGCCGCAACGTGAGCTTCGGCGCTAGCTTTGTGGGCAAGCGCAGGTCCTGGAGTTATGTCTCCGATCGCTGCAATCTTTGGCGTTACTAACAAATCCGAGCCAACTTCAATAATCCCGCGAGCATTTGGTGTGATGCCGAGAACTTCTAACCCAATATCATCGGTATTTGGAGTACGACCAATTGCGATGACAACATACTCGACGTCAATTGCAACCTCGGTGCCATCACATGTAACAGTAAGTAATTTTCCATTGTCGCTGACAACCTTGGTATTCACTCGAATGTCGACACCAAGTTCGCCGAGACGACGAGCAACGGGTGCAACCAATGTTGATGGCAAGGCTGGCAGCAATCTTTCAGCGGCTTCGATCATCGTTACTTTAGAACCTAATTGAGCCAGCGCAGTTCCAAGTTCAACACCGATGTATCCGCCGCCAACAACTGCGATTGATTTTGGCAAGACATCTAGGGCTAGTACATCTGAGGAATCTAGGATGCGTTTGCCATCGCGCGGTAGTCCTGGGATAACTGTTGGTCGGGAGCCAGTTGCGATGATGCAATTCTTGAATTGAATATGTGTGGGTGGGGCTTCACCATATTCAAGTACTCCTTGATCTTTGCGAGTAAACCGAAAGAATCCTTGGCGGACTTCAACGCCTGCAGTTTTAAGAAGTTGGCGAACTCCGCTATTCAAACCGCTGATTACTTCAGTTTTCCAAGTTTGGAATTCCTTCATGTCAACCGTTGGTTCACCTGTTACTTTTAAACCTCGCTTACCCCAACCAGAAATGTCATGAGTTGCGTGGGCCAGTCCAATAAGTGCCTTGGACGGGATACAACCAACGTTTACGCACACGCCACCAAGTCCAGCTTCGCCTTGAGTATCAACCAAAACCACTTGACGACCAAGTTGAGCGGCCGCAATTGCAGCTACGTAACCACCAGGTCCACCTCCAACGACTAACAAATCAACTGAGGATGGCATTTCTCCAACAACCACTAGTCCTGCCCTACTTCACTAAAGAATCTGGGTTAAGCAAAAGTTTTGCGATGTCACTAACGAAAGCGCCTAGGTGCGCGCCATCATTAACGCGATGATCGGCTGCAACCACAATTGGCAACACCATGCGAACTGCTGGCATGCCGTCAACTGGAATAACTTTTTCCGCGATTCGGCCAAAGCCAGCAATTGCGACCTCAGGTGGCCGAATAATTGGAGTTCCTAACCAAGTTCCAAATGAACCAAAATTAGTAACCGTGAAGGTGCCACCGCCAAGTTGGTCAGGTGTGGCTTTCCTGGTCTTGGCTAGTTCGGCAAGCTCTTCAGTTTGCTTTGCCAGCATTGAAACTGTGAAGTTGTTTGCTTTGCGCATAACTGGAACTATCAAACCGTCATCAGTTGCGGTTGCAAAACCTAAGTTGATGTCGTCGTACTGACGAATTTCAGACATCTCGGCATCAAAGCGAGCATTGAATGATGGGTAATTCTGCAGTGCGATTACACATGCCCGCATCAAAAGGGGTGTAACCGAAAACTTGATTCCTGCTTTTTCAAATTCTGGAGCCAATTCGCTGCGCAAAGCCATAAGTGCTGTGGCATCTATTTCTTTGAACTCAGTGATGTGCGGAATCCGAAGCGCCTCAGACATACTCGATGCAATTTGTCGCCGTAACCCGCGCAATTGAATCAGGGTTATGCCGTCACCATCAGCCTGTGAAATTGTTGGGCTGGAGTCTTGCGAAACGGTTGCTGCATTGGAATCTGACTTTGCGTTAGTTACGTCTTCGTCAGTAATTCGGCCATTAGGACCCGAGCCGGTTACCGCTTCTAATGAGACACCGAGTGAATCTGCAAGTTTACGAGTGCTTGGACTGGCCAGTGGTCGCATGTTTGTCGCACGAGCGGGTGTTGCAGTCTGCGCGGAAGATTGTTTAACCTCGGTTACCGGCTCCGCGATATGTGAGGCAATGTCATTTGAAACTTTTCCAGTTGCTTCAATCTGCATCAAGTTAGAACCAACAGCTAAAACATCGCCAACTTTTGCACCAAGTGATTTCACAATTCCAGTTACTGGCGCTGGGATTTCAATTTGAGATTTATCAGTCTCAACAACGACTACCGGCTGATCTTCTTTTACGGTGTCACCGACTGCAACTAACCATTCAATTACTTCAGCTTCAGCAATACCTTCGCCAACATCAGCAAGTTTGTAGTCGATCAAGTTACTCATGCAGATGCCTTTGCCAAAGTTGCAACTTCAGCAACTACTCGATCAACATCTGGAATGTAAAGATCTTCGACACCACCAAGTGGGTAAGGAGTATCAGGCGAAGTGATTCTAATAATTGGTGCTTCCAAGCTGTAAAAACATTCTTGCTGAATAGTTGCAACGAGTTCGCCACCAAAACCGCCAGTAAGTGGCGCCTCATGCAAAATTGCTACTCGACCAGTCTTCGTCACAGATTCAGAAATTCCATCGATGTCCAGTGGATTTAGTGACCGTAGATCTAGCACCTCAACGCTGATACCTTGCTCAGAAAGTTCTTCTGCTGCGCGTTCGGCCACATTAACTGCTGCTGACCAGGCAATCAGCGTTACATCAGTACCGGCGCGAGCTACCCGAAGTTTCCCAAGTGGGACGGTGTATCGCTCGTCTGGAACTTCATCTTTAGTCAAGCGATAACCCTTTAGCGGTTCAAGATATAGAACTGGGTCATCTGATTCCATCGCCGCAGCAAGTAATCCTTTTGCGTCAAATGCAGTTGCTGGCGCCACAACTTTTAAGCCAGGAGTGTGAGTGTAAAAAGCTTCAAAGGCATCGGAGTGAAGCTCTGGGGTGCGAACGCCACCGCCAAATGGTGAACGAATCACAAGCGGAAGTGAGTGCCGGCCCTGCGAGCGATAGCGCAATCGAGCAACTTGTTGACCGATCTGATGAAATGCCTGATGGCCAAAGCCTAAGAATTGCAATTCAATAACAGGACGAAGGCCACTAATTGCCAGCCCGATTCCCGAACCAACAATCACGCCTTCCGCCAAAGGCATGTCTACTACTCGATCCTTGCCAAAGCGCGCTTGCAAACCATCTGTGGCGCGGAACACCCCACCAAGCACACCAACATCTTCGCCAATTACAACTACGCGACTATCGGCTTCCATTTCTTGGCCCAGGCATTCGCGAATTGCTTCGATCATGGTTTTTTCACTCATGAGACACCACCATTTCGATTCGCCCAATGAGATTTCTGATTCTGCATTCGTTGAGGTGGTTCGGCATAAACGTGATCAAACAGAGCATCGCTGGTAGCAAGAGAGGTATTGCGAGCAATGTCCATTGCTGCATCAACCTGCGCTGCGCAACTATCTAACATTTCTTGCTCTAAGTTTTCATTCCAGATTCCGCGACTTCGCAAATAATTTTTGATTCGCTCAACAGGATCTTTTTGCTGCCATTTTTCAAATTCTTGTTGATCTACATATCTAGTTGGATCATCTGCGGTGTTGTGCGCCCCAATTCGATAGGTAACGGATTCGATTAATGTCGGTCCGCCACCTGCACGTGCTTTGGCAACGGCCTGCGAGGTCACTTCATGAACAGCAAGTAAGTCATTGCCATCAACTATTACGCCTTCAACGCCATAACCAATTGCGCGTTCAGCAAATGATCGAGCTGCAGTTTGATTTTCGCGCGGTGTTGATATTGCCCAGCCATTATTTTGTAAAAAGAAAATTACTGGCGCTTTTACAATTCCGGCAAGATTCAAACTTTCGTGAAAGTCTCCTTCAGATGATGCGCCATCACCAAAGAAAGTTATGGCAACGCCATCGCCACCTTGCATCTTTAGTCCCCAAGCCAAACCAGTTGCTTGTGGAATTTGCGCAGCTAATGAAATTTGCATTGGCAACATATTTACATTTGGTGGAATGGTTCCACCTTTGGGATTGCCCATAAAATACAGCGCGAAATTTTCGATTGGATATCCGTGGCGAATCAGTGCTGGAAATTCTCGGTACTGCGGAACAATCCAGTCTTTAGTCGGATCAAGGGCTGAAGCTGCGCCGACTACTGATGCTTCTTGTCCACGAACTGATGAAAAAGTTCCAAAGCGACCTTGGCGTTGCATGCTGGTTGCTTTGTCATCAAATACTCGAGTCAAAACCATGTAGCGAAGTGCTTCCAGCACGGCTTCATCGGACATCGGGGATTCACCGGAATCCAAGATTCCAGATTCAGTTAGGCGGCTAAATGGAGCGATTGGTTCAAAGTCTGGCAAAAACCGCGATTCGCTCATGAATGCACTCTTCCACGCTGCGCCCAGCGTTGGCAAGTGGTGAAAATTGGCTTGACTTGGGGACTTTCTGGGCAAAGAATAGTTAATGCATACACTAACGCATACAGATTTTCGGAAAACTCGAATCTTTTGGGGGCAGAAATGATCTACCAAGCCAGAACTGGGCAAGTTGCCTATGGGTATGCAATCGGAATGCTTTGCGCAGAATGGCATATTCCATTTATTCCGGGGGATTTGAATAACGCTGGAACCTTCCCTTTTCCAGTGCGTTACGAATCAGTTGCCGGAGTTTCTGGCGCGGACGTGCTCCGTGGCAATGGTGATAGCTTCGCCCAGATCATGGTGGCTGCGGCACAGAAGCTTGAAGCCGAAGGCGTGCGGGCAATCACCGGTAACTGTGGCTTCATGGCTACATTTCAAGAAGAAGTTGCCAGTCAGGTAAACATTCCAGTTTTCTTAACTAGCTTGGTACAAATTCCGATGTTGCTAAACATGTACGGGACACAGCACAGCATTGCAATTCTGACTGCTAACTCAGCCTCAATGACACCTGAACTACTTGCTGGTGCGGGCATTACCGACACTTCTCGCCTGACAATTCAGGGTATGGAAACTTACTCTCATTTCAATGACGTAATCTTGAAAGAACTTGGCACCCTCGACGAAGACAAGATGCGTGCTGAAGCAGTCCAGGCCGCCCAAGATGTAATCAAACGAGATCCCGCAATTCGGGCATTTATGTTGGAGTGCAGCGACTTGCCGCCTTACAGCAAGGCAATTGAGCAGGCTACTGGCCTTCCGGTCTTTGATTGGGCCAATTTCATAACTTATGTATATAACGCAACCGTTCCTCATGACTATCAGGGAATTTGCTGAAAGACTGTCGTTAGCAAAAAACACAAGGAGATTTTGGTGCGCACAATAGTTGTTGGTGGCGGCGTTGTAGGTGTTACAACTGCTTACTACCTTTATAAAGAAGGCCACGAAGTTGTCATCGTGGATAAAGCAAAAACGGTTGGATCAGAAGCAACTGCCGTAAACGCAGGATTGATTGCGCCAGGCCATTGCTTTGCATGGGCATCTCCAGCCGCGCCAAAAATGTTGATTAAATCTTTATTCGGTGAAAAAACTTCGATTCGTGTCAAGCCCACTTTAAATCCAAGATTTCTTTGGTGGGGTTTGCAGTTCATGCGTGAGTGCACTACTGAACGTGCGGCTATTAATACCTTGGCAAAAATGCATCTGTGCGATTACAGCCAAACCAAACTTGATGAAATTGCTCTTGCCGAAAACATCGACTACCAAGGTGTCGACAAAGGTTTGTTGTACTTGTACCGCGATGCTGCCGAGCTTGAAGTTGGTATGGGCAAGATGAAACTGCTGACTGACAATGGCCAAAAACTTGAACGCTTAGACATGAAAGGCTTAGCTGCTGTTGATCCAGCGTTTGGCAATGCCACAGTTCAACTAGCTGGAGCAATTCACGCGCCAAATGATGGCAGCGGTAACTCTGAGCTATTTACTCGCAAACTTACTGAACTTTTGATTAGCAAAGGCGTCGAATTCAAACTTGGCGTAACTGCAAAATCATTTGTGGCCGATGGCGATCGAATCACTGGACTACAAACCGATCAGGGTTTGTTAACTGCTGATAACTACGTGCTTGCCATGGGTGTCTGGAGTCCAAAACTTTCTCGCACTGTTGGCCAAGATCTTCCGGTTTATCCGGCCAAGGGATTCTCGATGACTTTTGATCTGAAAGACAAGTCAAAAGCACCAGAACTCGGTGGTGTCGATGAAAAAACTTTGGTGGCTTGGTCTCCGATGGGTGACCAACTACGCATGTCATCGACTGCGCAGTTCTCTGGATTTGATGCTTCACATAAGCCAGAGGATTTTTCGGCAATCCGCAGCACTGCAAAAGAACTTTGGCCAGATGCGGCTGATTGGGATGGCGGTTCAATGACTGCCGGACTTCGCCCGATGACGCCAGACGGCCCGCCAATTATTGGTAAGGGTAAAAAGCATAAGAACTTGTATTACAACACCGGTCACGGTCACATGGGCTGGACCATGGCCAGTGGCTCAAGTGCTGCAATCGTGGACATCATCGCTGGTCGCACGCCCGAAATTGAAATGGATCCATTTGTTGTTCGCACTTACCGTAAGTAATTGCGCATGAAAACTGCACTCGTCACAGGCGGAGCAAAAGGAATTGGCCTAGCCATCAGCCAAGAACTAATCCAAGATGGCTGGAATGTTGTCATCACCGGACGAGATGCCGAGGCAATTTCAAGTGCAGTTGCAGGCCTGACTTCAGGTCCTGGCAAAGCAGTTGGAAAAGTTATGGATGTTCGAGATCGTAATTCGATTGATGCAGTGCTTGCCGAGATTAGAAATGAATTCGAATCACTCGATTCACTAATTAACTGTGCGGGAGTGATTATTCGGGAAGAGTCCGAAGTGCTAAGCGAAGCAGACTGGGAAACCGTAATTGATACTGATCTCAGTGGCGTATTTAGATGTAGTCAAGCTGCGTTTGCTGATTTGGAAAAAGCCAAAGGCGCCACGATAGTAAATGTTGGCTCGATCGCTGGCAGCGTTGGGATTGCTGGCCGCGCTGGCTATACCGCGGCCAAAGCCGGTCTTGAAGGCCTAACTAGAACTCTTGGTTTGGAATGGGCTAACCGCGACATTCGGGTAAATGCAGTTGCGCCAGGTTGGACTCGAACTGAAATGGTGGCTGGCGGGATAAAAGATGGTCGACTTTCCGAAGCTGCACTTACTGCCAGAATTCCGCAGCAGCGCCTAGCGGAACCGCATGAAATCGCAACTGTAGTTAAGTTTTTAATGTCAGCTGATTCCAGTTACATCACGGGACAAACTATTACGGTTGATGGCGGCATCACCATAAATGGCAATACCTAGTTCCAATTAGCGCAGTTTTGTAAGCGTTACTTCTAACGCATCCATTACATGCTGCTGCGCCAGGGATTCGGCATCATCTGGATCATGATTCTTTATTGCTTTTAGAATTGCTGCGTGACCTTTGATAGAAAGCTTTGTTTCTTCCTTGCTGTACATCTGGGCAATCCGGTGATTAAAGAAGTGTTGGCTGTTACTTCGATTAATTCGCTCTAATCGGGAATTTCCACACGCTGTAAAGATCGCCGCATGGAACTGATCATTTAAATCCACGATGAGATCGCGATCATTTGAAGTAATTAGAGAGTCTTTATGAGCGCCAACTTTTTCAATTTCCTTATAGGCACTAGTCCCACTTTTACCAGCGGCTAGTCGAGCGGCCATACCTTCAAGTGCGGAACGAACTTCATAAATCTCGACAATTTCATCTCGAGTGTGCTCACGGACTACATAACCGCGTTTAGCTGCAATCACTAATTCTTCTGCTTCCAGAAGTTGCAGAGCCTCCCGAATTGGGGTGCGGGAAGTGTTTAGGCGCTCCGCTAGGTCGACTGCAATTAGTCGCTCATTGGGGCGGATCTTGCCCTGGATGATTTCATCCCGAAGCAATGTCAGGGCTTCAAAGGTTAGCGAACCTTTTGGTGATGAATCAGTCATTTCGAACAGCCCTAATGTTTGAGAAGTTATATCTTCAAGCATAACGGAAGATAGAATTGGGACTACGAAAACTATTGTTATGGATTTCTCACATGAGCTATGAGTTTGATAAAGATCCACAAGTAAAGGAATTCGCGTTGCGAGTTCGCGACTTCATCAATTCTGAAGTTATTCAACATGAACCAGAATTGAATCCAGATTCACATGGCATCAATCCAGAGTTGCGCGTTGCATTACAAACCAAAGCGCGGAATGCCAACGTGTTTGCTCCCACTGCGCCAAACGAATTTGGTGGACATGGATTTAACCATGTGGCACAAGCCGTAATCCTGGAAGAGTCTGGGCGCAGCTTGCTTGGGCCAACTGCACTTAACTGCGCAGCTCCTGATGAAGGCAACATACTGCTGCTAAACAAGATCGCAACACCGGATCAGCGTGCAAAATACTTAGCACCACTTTCTCGGGGCGAGATCAGATCTTCATTTGCAATGACAGAGCCAAGCCCTGGTGCGGGCGCAGATCCAAACTTGCTCTCAACTTCAGCCGAAAAAACTGCAGCTGGCTGGGCTATCAATGGCAACAAGTGGTTAATAACTGGTGCTGATGGCGCTGGGTTCTCAATTGTGATGGCTAAAACTTCTGGTGGCGCAACCATGTTCCTCGTCGATGCCGATAACCCCGGAATGACAGTGGTTCGCAGCCTGGACACATTAGACAGCGCCTTTACTGGAGGTCATGGCGTTGTCGACTTTACTAACTGTGAAGTTTCAGATGATGCAGTGCTTGGTCAAGTTGATGAAGGCTTTGTTAACGCCCAAGTTCGTCTCGGACCTGCTCGTTTGACGCACTGCATGCGTTGGTTAGGCGCGGCACGCCGAGCACATGAATCAGCAGTTGATTACGCTGCGTGGCGTCCAATGTTTGGTACCGAGTTGTCGTCATTAGGCATGGCGCAACAGATGATCGCTGACAATGAAATAGATATCGCAGCTTGTCGTGCGTTAATCCATCGCGCTGCTTGGGTTTTGGATCAAGGTCTTCCAGCCCGCGCTGAGACATCGATTGCTAAAACTTTTGTTGCCGAGGCAACATTTAGAATCGTTGATCGATCGATGCAACTGTGTGGTGCTAAAGGAACTTCAAGTGAATTACCAATTGCACACATCTTCCGGGACATCAGACCATTTCGAATTTATGACGGACCTTCCGAAGTTCATCGCTGGTCGATTTCACGGCGATCAGTTCGTCATTCACAGGCAGGTAAGTTGCCTGGAGACTGGGCGTGACAAAAGAAATTTCCGATCCGCCAGGATTGCGATTAGTTCCGCTAAGTTCGTGGATGCAAGAAAACGGCTTTGCTGCAAGTAGTCCATTACAAGCCACGTTGTTAGCTGGTGGCCGATCTAACATTTCTTACAAACTTAACGATGCACTTGGTTCAAGTTGGGTGCTGCGTAGACCGCCACTTGGACACATCATGCCTTCGGCTCATGACATGGGCCGAGAGTTTCGAGTTCTTTCTGGTTTGAATACCGTTTTGTTTCCAACCCCAACAACTCGTGGCTACTGCGAAGACGAATCTGTAATCGGTGCCAAATTTATGATGATGGATTTTGTGGACGGCCGGGTAATTGAGTCTGCCAAAACCGCACAATCGCTTTCGGCGCAGCAAGCCAGCGAGATCTCCCAGGAACTTGTCGACACTCTGGCTAGATTGCACGCGGTAGATCCAGTTGCTGCTGGGTTAGATCAACTTGGTAAGCCCGCTGGCTACCTGCAGCGGCAAGTTAAACGTTGGGGTGAGCAATGGCAGATCACAAAGACTCGCGAGTTACCAGAAATCGAAGCGCTGCATGCCTGGCTAGAAATTGCAATTACAAGAGTTCCAGATTCACTACCTTTCTCGATTGTTCATGGTGATTACCGAATCGACAATGTAATCCTGGATAGCGCCGATAGCAAAATTGTCGCAGTGCTCGATTGGGAAATGTCGACACTAGGTGATCCAATTTCAGACTTGGCAATTTCGTTGGTTTATTGGAGTCAAGCAACAGATACTTTGCGCAGGAAAGTTCCAGTGGCTGAAGATGTAACCAGCGGTCCTGGATTCTGGTCACGACAACAAGTTCTGGATAGGTATGTTGAGCAAACTGGCTTGGACATTTCTCACTTAGACCAATGTGTGGCACTTGCTTGTTTCAAACTTGCAGTGATTATGGAATCGATTCATCACCGCAATCTAAGTGGACAGCAACTCGGCGCTGCTGCGGGTGCGCAAAGCACAATGGGCGAAGCTGCCGTGGCATTAACGGAACTTGGTTTGGCAGTAACAACCAGTGGAGCAATTTCTGCACTTAATCAATAACGAAAAGTTTGGGTAAAGTCACCAAAATTGAAGTTAGGTACATGTAAGGACCAAACGCAAATCTTGACTTCAAAGTTTTGCGTCTTAAGAGGATTTCGATAATTGAAACGAAACCGGCTAATAGAAAAGTTAGAAATATCGTAAGGAACCATGCTGAGGGCGCATACCAACCAACAGTTAAGCCCAGCGGAAATGAAAACTTAACATCTCCCATGCCAAGGGAGCCTCGACTAAGGAGAAATATAAACGTATACGTGACTGTCGTTGCAATCGCAGTCAAAAGAGCAGCTTGAAGTTTTTCTGGCTGCCAAAGAAAAGTAAGTGCCACTAACTGAGTGACAGTTAGCCAACCAACCAATCGATTCGGTAATCGATGTGTCTGGTAATCAACGACTGCTAACTTGCCACCGAGTGCAATCAGTATCAGCAAGGGTATGAAATTTCCCATAAACCAAAGGTAATCAAGTGTGTTTAGATACCTGAATATTTATCCACAGCCCTGCCCTAGACTCAGAAGTCTTGAACTAACCCAGGGAGAAATTGTGAAAATTCTTATTGTTGGCGCTAACGGATTACTAGGCTCTGGCGCTGTCGCAGCGCTGTCCGAAGGTAACGAGATTATCCAGGCCTCCCGCAGTGGAGATGTTTCAGTTGACTTAACAGATCCAAACTCAATTGCTGCAATGTATGAAAAAGTCGGCAAAGTTGATGCAGTTATCGCAGCCACCGGTGTAGTTCCTTTCAAGACTCTTACCGAACTGACACTTGCCGATTACCATGCAGGTATTAATGACAAAGTCCTTGGTCAGGTTGAACTAGTTCGTCAGGGTTTGGAATACGTAACTGACGGCGGATCATTCACACTTACAACTGGTATTACAGAACGCGCACCAATTCCAACCGGCGCAGTTGCATCACTTGCTAACGGCGCATTGGAGTCATTCGTGCTTGCGGCTGCAACTGAAATGCCACGCGGGATGCGAATCAACGTCGTTAGTCCCAGTGTTTTAGTGGAAGCAACTGGGTATCACCCATACTTCATCGGATTTGAGCAAGTAACACTTAAAGCTTGTGGCAAGGCTTATGCCAAGTCAGTTAATGGCAAGAAAAATGGCCACACTTACAAAGTTGGCTAGTGAGTAACGGGAATAGCAGTAACTCCTGTTGCTCCCAAAATCACTAACAGCTGCTCGCTATCAGTCTGTTGCACAAGTTCAATTACTTTTTCACTTGGCCAAGACATGTCACCAGCATCGTTACGCTGCCAAAGAGTAACTTGCACGCCAGTTGCTAGTTTTAACTGATTAACAAAATCATTATCAACTGGGCCCACCAACAAGACTGATTTTGTTGGAGTGCCTAAGGAAACATCAACATCTTTCTCATGTCGATAAATTTCCCAGTGATAACCAGCAACAATTCCAGTACTGATCAAAATACCTAGTGCAAATCGCATTTCATTCAATGTGGCACTGCCAAAATTTGAACTTAGAATTCCATCAAAAATTTGGAAGACAATTGTGATTAGTGAAACGACGGCTGCGATGCCACCTACGCCAAATATTAGGAACAAATAAACTCGTCTGATTGGACTTGTTAACTCCTGATCTGGAGAATCTTTTGCAAAACTTTGAATTCGATTCCAGAATCGAATCCACACTGGTCCGCTAACCAGAATTACAGTCGCAGCTCCAATCAAGGTATTGACGAGAGCGTCACCAACAATGACTGATTTGCTCAGTGATTCAATAATCGCAACGATGATTATGGATATTCCAACCGTACTTGCCACCAAACTAATGGCTGCAACTAAGTACTCATAAATTCTTTGAGTTTCAGATCTGCTTGATTCAACTGGCAAAAGTGATTTGTGGTACCACCACGCAAGTAAGCCCACAATTGCGCTGGCTGCTGAAGTTGGAGCGCCCTCGAAATACTCACCTAATACTTGAGTTGTTGGTTCACCAATGAACCAGACAAGTAACTTATAAATCGTTGCTGTCAGCGAGATTAACCCTAGAACTAAGCTGCCGCCGACTCCGGCTACCAACACATAAAGTAGCCACATGGTTTCGCCTGATTTAGTGTTTGCATTTTTGATCCAGTAGTAGAACCAGAGTGCTCCTGCGAACGCCAGAATTACAAAGCCATCAGTCGTGTCAGCACCAGTTGACAGCATTGCCGGTGATTGGGTACCTGCAAAGATTGGTTGAGACAAAATCGCAGCGAATAAACTGCTCAGAACCTGAATCAATCCAATAATTGCTGCAATCGCTGTGATAAGGGACCCTACGAAGTATTGAATCCGAAAATCGTCCTTTGGGATTACTGCATTTGAAGCCCGCAATACTGCGACTAAAGCAATACCCCAGACGATGGCTCGAGCGCTGGTATTCCCAGCAGTCGATGCTCCATCGATTAAGTTGTTCACGGTTGTAATTGCCGAAGTTAAGAAGATTAGCAACGAAATAATGGCCGCTAGCGTAGCAAAGAAAGTTGGTACAAATCCTGCTGCATTGTGTGGATCGCTAGCTATTGATTTCTTAAGCCAACGTAGTAACCAGGCGAGCAGCGGACCACTTACGACCACAAAAGCCAAATTTCCGGCCAGCGAACTTTGATTCGAAACTACATCTTGTGAGGCGCCGAGGACTTTGCCCAGTAGCCCTGCAAGGCCAATTGTAAACGTAATGAATAGCCCAAGAGTGAATGCATATTGAAAAAATAGTCGAACTGGTTGCACCGAGGAATTTGGGCTCACACCTTTGTTAGATACTTTTCGAACTACCAAAATTACAAGTGCAATCATTAACAGAATTGGAATAAACCCTAGAAGAATAGACATTACTTGAACTCCCCACCACATTCATAAGTCGGCCACGGAATCCCAGCGATCTTCCAACCATTGTCGGATTGAGTTAACCGGAAGGCTTGCGATTCTTTGTAGCTGCCACCGAATGGGTCACCACCAGAATTCTCAATGTTCACTTTGACTGAGGCAGAATCTCCTGTGATAGCTGAATCAGAAAGCGAAATTCGAATTGAATCTTGAATATAAGCCTGGTCAAAATTTTCAATTTTGCACTTAGTATCTGTTGCCAAATAAGTAAGTGCGGTGTCAAAGTCGCGAGAAGTTACTGCCTGAAGGTACTGCTGAACAGTTCCTTCTGGAGTGGTGGCGTCTAATTGTTGAGTCGTGTCCTTGACTGCCAATACTGCGATTAAGGCCACGATTGAAATCGCAGCTACAACAAGTCCGAGTACCCGATTAGCTCTTTGATTGCTCATAATTTCAGGCTACGCCTGAGATCAGCAAATAGCAATAGTATCGAAATTCAGCCCTGGGTCAGTACATTTCACAAGCCAATGTCAGTCAACCCAAAGCGAAAGACCCCCGCGATACTGCGAGGGTCTTTCAAAGGATTGAGCTTACAACTTAATGCACGCACCACCGACTAAGCAATATCTTCGTCTAACTCTCGACCAATGTCAAGCACTTGATAGGACATGAATTCACACCTAACACTTCTTCACACTCTCACATTAATTGCTCCTGCTAATCGTGGAGTGGAGAAAATACTTTGGGGTGCGCCTGTAGCTCAAAGGATGAGCACACCACCGACTATGGTGAGGATGCGGGTTCGAATCCCGTCAGGCGCTCCCGATTGTGTGAGAACTTGGCGCGATACTGCGCCAAGTTCTCACCAATGATTGTAAGGTTTTCTCAGGAGATTGAGGAACAATGTCGACTGATCCATTACTTACGCCGTTCACGATAAAGAATTTAACGCTGCGTAATCGCATTGTTAGCACGTCTCATGAACCTTCCTATAGTGAAGATGGCTTACCTAAAGATCGCTACCGCGCTTATCACGTTGCAAAAGCAAAAGGTGGCGTTGGCCTAACCATGATTGGTGGCAGTTCAATTGTCAGTCGCGAAAGTGCTCCCGCTTTTGGAAACCTGCAACTTTGGAAAGATGAATCAGCTCATTGGCTTCGCTTACTTACCGACGAAGTTCACGATTTAGGCGCCGCGGTCATGATTCAGCTGACTCACCTTGGACATCGCAGTAGCAGTTACTCAGGTGACTGGTTGCCAACAATTTCGGTAAGTGCAGTTCGCGAACGCGCGCATCGCTCTTTCACTAAAGAGGCTGAAGACTGGGACTTAGATCGAATCAAGAACGACTACGTCTTGGCAGCACAACGTTGTGTTGCAGCCGGGATGGACGGCATCGACTTGATGATTCATGGTCACTATCTAGATTCATTCATGACTCCGTTTTGGAATCGGCGTACGGATGAATACGGAGGCTCATATGAAAATCGAATGCGGTATCCCCTTGAAGTGATAAAAGCCATTCGTGCTGCAGTGCCAGAAGATTTCATTATCAGCGCTCGAATGAGTTTTGATGAACTCAGAGAAAATGGACTAAGTCAGGGCGAACTTCTCACAGTTGCCCAAGACATTATCGACGGCGGCGTTGACATTATCAGCGCATTAGGTGGCTCTATCGATTCAGATTCTCGATTAACTCGCATGATTCCAATTATGGGGATGGCTTCCGCGCCTCATTTAGAGCTCATTGGCGAAATCAAACAGAAACTAAACGTCCCTGTTATGCATGCCGGCAAAATTGCAGATGTGCCAACGGCTCGATATGCCATTGAAGCGGGGTTACTTGATCTAGTCGGTATGACGCGAGCGCTAATTGCGGATCCGTATTTACCAACAAAAATTGCTAATAAAACGGAGGATCAAATCCGACCCTGTGTTGGTGCCAGCATGTGTATCGATGGAATTTACACCGCTGGAGCGGCCTTTTGCATTCACAACCCATCAACTGGTCGAGAACTGGAGTTACCTCAAGAGATTGCACCGGCAACCAAAGTTAAAAAAGTTGCAGTGGTTGGAGGTGGACCAGGTGGCTTAGAAGCTGCACGAACTCTGGCAGAAAAAGGTCATAGTGTCACTTTGTTTGAAGCTAACGATTCCCTCGGCGGTCAAGTAAACCTTGCAATTCGATCCCCTCGTCGCCGCGACTTGCAAGGAATCATCGATTGGCGAGCTCAGGAACTAAAGCGCCTTGGCGTAATAGTGAAATTGAATTCTTATGTTGAAGCATCCAATCTTGTCGATACTGACTTCGATGCCGTCGTGGTTGCCACCGGAGGAATGCCAAAGGCACTAGAAGTTTCGGGAAGCCAACACGTAATTGAAAGCTGGGATGTAATTTCGGGATTGAAGCGACTATCAGGTGACGTTTTGGTTTACGACGACCACGGCGGTAATCAAGCTTTGGACTTAGCCGAGAACTTAGCAAGCGCCGGAGCTAACGTTGAATTTGTAACACCTGAGCGCAATTTGTCAACGGATGTTGGTGGCATGGTGGCTTCGGCTTACTTCAAGTCACTTTCTGCGCTCGGTGTAAAGTTCACGATCTTGCGAGAGCTAAATCGAATCGAAAAGAATTCCGATGGCACATTCACGGCCTACCTTGGCATGGAAGATGAAAAGTGGGAAGAGCCTCGCATTGTTACTGCAGTAGTTGCAGAAACTGGCACAACTGCAATTTCAGATGTTTACGATGACTTGGTTTCACTCTCCTCCAACGGTGGCGAGGTTTTGATTGAAGCATTAATCAGTGGCCAACCCCAGACCTCAGTTAAGAATCCTGACGGAAAGTTTCAGCTATTTCGTATTGGAGATGCAATCAGTAGTCGGGGAATTCACTCTGCAATCCTTGATGCAGCCCGAGTTTGTCGAGGTATCTAGCCAAAGTCTGCGAATTCCTTAAAAGTCACTTACTTTTAAGAGTATGAAGCGAAGCGTGGTTTCCGTGGTTATCATTGGCTCACTCTTTTTGGCCGGTTGCGCTAGCGCAGACGAATCAGCAAATAGCGTCTCACTATCTAGTGAATCTTCACCACCTTCAGCTAGCCCGACACCTACCGAAACTTTTGATCCAGTTTCACTGCCTGCCTTAATGCAGACTGAAATAGTCGGCAGCGACCTTGTTGTTGGCGATGCAATTGGTAGTACTGCAAACTACACAAGACATCCAGTGACTTATAAAGCAAATGAATTCACAATTTCTGGAATCATGAACATTCCAAAAGGCGAGGGACCATTTCCAACTTTAGTTTTAGGACATGGCTATATAGATATCGACATCTACACTTCAGGTCGTGGATTAAAGCGTGAGCAGGATTATCTGGCAAATCAGGGTTACATTGTTTTACATACTGACTACCGAAATCATGCTGGTAGTGATGATGACCCTGAACACTCGAACAATTTAAGACTTGGCTACACCATTGATGTAATCGCAGCAGCTAAGGCTCTGAAGACTTCAGGTTTGCCACAAGTTGATACCAACAAAATTGGTTATCTTGGCCGATCAATGGGTGGCGGAATTGGCTACAACGTTGCCACAGTAGCACCGAATGAATACGATGCGATCGTTTTGTATGCACCAGTGAGTGCGAACTACGTTGATAATTTCAACAAATGGGGCCGAAACATGCC
>CANLIF010000001.1 GCA_947491175.1 Actinomycetota bacterium | reverse complement strand
GCAATAAAAAGTGAAATGCGCGATCCGTAAAGCAGTCGGGCCAGAATGTCACGACCTGTTAACGGCTCAACCCCCAGTGGATGATCTAACGAGACGCCACCAAATGCACCTAGCGGCATACTTCCCGCATCACTCAATAAATCGGTATTGAAGTCATATGGATTGACCCCAATCCACTTTGAGAGCAACGGTCCAAAAATTGCAATAAAAACTATGAACGCCAGCACGAACATGCTGACAATTGCGACTCGATCGTTGCGGAGTCTGGCCCAAGTCAATTGTCGAAGCGTGCGACCAACTACGGCGTTGGTTTCAGTTGCTTCTAGCAATGACATTTTGGATTTACCCTTCCGGTAATTAACCCGTAAATAACCTTCGAATTCTATTTGCCAAACGGACCGCGTCGACACCTAAATGTAAGGATTGTGACAATTGTTACCGGGGAAAACCCGTTATTTCTATTGCAGACTTTCCCGTTTTCCGATATTCACTAGGTCATATTGGTTACCGAGTGCAATTTGAACATAAATGTCCGTTAGTTCATTAGATCGATACAAAACTATGCGATCTACTGCATAGGGCAAATAAACTGCCTCGCTCATTACCAGCACCTCGATAGCGCGGCTAATTTTGGCTGATTCCGTAGGTGACTCAGCGGTTTCCAGGGAATCCAAAAGAAGGTTTAGCTCGTCTAAGTTGAGTTCTGCACTGTTTTGATTGGATGACGGCTTGATTTTTCGACCATCAACCAATGGGGCCCAAAACGAATACTCAGATGAAAAATCAGGACCCCAGCCAGTGGTCGCTAATCCAATTTCTTGCGCGCTCATATTTTCTGGTGTACCTAATCCTGTTGTGAAGTACTCAGCGAAATTCGCATACTCAACTGGGTCTACGACGATGCCAATGCGGGCCAAGCTCTTTTGCACTGAGAGGAAAATATCTTTTCCAATTCCAATGTCAACATAGGCCATATTGAGTTGGAACCCATCCGGGTAACCGCATTGAGCCAAACTTTGCCTAGCTTCACGAAGGTTTCCACTTTCATCACTGCCGCTTGGATATGGATTGTAGGAACTCTCGAATCCAAGAATTGTTGGTGGACTTAGTGAATGAGCTATCGCTGCCGACGCACTACCGCCCCGCAAATTTTGTAGATCCAACTTATCCAACGCGTAAAAGATTGCATCTCGACAAGGAGTTCTATCAAGTGGAGGCACTGCTGGATTCACTACCAGGAAGTTAACGAAACTCATCTCTGGGTTGTCAATAAGTGTTCGTTGCGACTTCTCGGCCAAAGCTGCATCACGGGCAACTTGAGCAAGTCCGTAATTCAACTTCACATCGATTTCGCCAGCTAGCAGTGCCTGATCTGTACTGTCAGCATCTGGGAAAACTTTCCAAGACATGGCATCGACTTTTGGAATTCGAACACCATCTGAAGTTTGGGTCCAGTATTCATTTTTAGTCAACGAATACTGCAAGTCCGCTTCGTCAATTGTTAAAACGAATGGACCATTTGATGCCGGGTTTGACGCATATGTAGATCCCGACGCAAGTAATGAAACGTCGCGTGCCATTTGAATAGGTGCAAATTGCGCAGTAGCAAGCAGGCGTGAAAATTCAAAAAAGGATTTATTCAAGATAAATGTAATTGTGCGTTCATCTGGGGTAACGATCGAAATCAAATCTTCAGTTGGGGATACATACGGACCTTTGTAATCAGGCGTTCCAGTATCACAAGTGCTAAGTAGACATAATGCGTCAAGTGAGATTGGGCTTTGCAAACCGTCGTCAAAGAGACGTTGTACGGAGTACTTGACGTCAGTTGAGGTAACAGCGGACCCATCGTCCCAGAACACATCAGACCTGAGTGTAAAAGTCCAGGAAGACTTGTCAGAATTAGTAACGGGAAGATCCAATGCCAAGTCAGGAACTACAAGGAGGCCTTGATCTCCAGGTTTGCCAGCAAAAGACATTAAGTTTCGAGAAAATGTCCGGTGCACCACAGCACACCAGGAATCAAAAGTTTGCGCTGGATCGAGCGAATCACATGGGACCGATGATCCAAGTCGCAGTAATCCTCCTGGCGTGTCACCATCTCCGACTGTCCTAGTCAGACCGGCATTGAATCCACCAGGGGAATTGCTGACAATGACTGAGCCACTCAGAAGAGCGACACTTGCTGTCACTACTACAGCAAGCGTCCCGAATTTAGCCCACGGGTTCAACTTCATGCCCAGACCTAGTTATTGCGCGCTTTCGTACGATTACGGTCGCGATCAACTTTTGCTAAGGCAACTTTGCGAATTCGAACTGCAGTTGGAGTTACCTCAACACATTCGTCTTCGCGACAGAATTCCAAGGCCTGCTCAAGGCTTAGTTGCTTGGCAGGAATCAGGCGCTCTAGTTCATCTCCAGTTGCAGATCGAACGTTTGTAAGTTTCTTTTCCCGAACCACGTTTACGTCCATGTCTTCGGAGCGAGCATTCTCACCAATAATCATGCCTTCGTAAACTTCAGTAGTTGGAGAAACAAACAACGTGCCACGCTCTTGTAAACCAAAGCAGGCATACGATGTGACCGCGCCACGCCGATCAGAAACCAGTGAGCCAGATGGACGAGTACGTAATTCACCAAACCATGGCTCATACTTTTCAAAGATGTGATGCATTAATCCGGTGCCACGAGTTTCGGTAAGAAATTCAGTTCGAAAACCAATAAGGCCACGGGCTGGAACGATGTATTCCATGCGGACCCATCCAGTTCCATGATTAACCATCTGTTCTAGGCGGCCTTTTCGTAAGCCCAATAGCTGGGTAACAACGCCGACATAATCTTCTGGCACATCAATTGTTAGACGTTCCATTGGTTCATGGATTTTGCCACCAATTTCCTTGGTAACCACTTGTGGTTTTCCAACAGTCATTTCAAACTTTTCCCGGCGCATCAGTTCAACAAGAACTGCGAGCTGAAGTTCACCTCGACCTTGAACTTCCCAAGTATCAGGTCGCTCGGTCTCAAGTACCCGAATTGAAACGTTACCTACAATCTCAGCTTCCAGGCGAGTCTTAAGCAACCGCGCCGTTACCTTGCTGCCAGTTTCGCCGGCAAGGGGTGAGCTGTTGATTCCGATAGTCATGGAAATTGATGGTTCATCAATTACAAAGAGTGGCAGCGCAACTGGGTGTTCTGGATCAGCCAAAGTTTCACCGATTGTGATGGTTTCAAAGCCAGCCACCGCAATGATGTCACCAGGGCCGGCAGTATCAACAGGAATTCGATCAAGTGCTTCGGTCATTAACAGTTCGACAACTTTTGCGCGCTCAATTGTGCCATCAGACTTCATCCAAGCAACTTGTTGTCCCTTGTTTATGTATCCATTTTTAACGCGACAAAGTGCCAAGCGACCTAAGTAAGGGGAAGAGTCAAGGTTTGTTACGTGGGCTTGAAGTGGAGCTTCTGGATCATAAGTTGGAGCTGGAATGCTTCCAATCAAAGTCGCAAACAATGGTTCTAGATCTTCTTCGTCCGGCATTCCACCATCGACGGGGCGAGTTAACGATGCCCGCCCAGCTTTTGCAGATGCATAAACAATTGGGAATTGGATTTGCTCTTCGTCGGCATCCAAATCAAAAAACAGTTCGTAAGTTTCGTCTACGACTTCTGCAATACGAGCATCTGGTCGATCTACTTTATTAATCAGAAGAATTACCGGAAGTCGCTTTTGAAGTGCCTTACGAAGTACGAATCGAGTCTGTGGCAGTGGGCCCTCACTTGCATCAACAAGTAGGACTACACCGTCCACCATTTCGAGTCCGCGTTCTACTTCGCCACCGAAGTCAGCGTGTCCAGGGGTATCAATAATGTTGAGTGTGACGCCACCCGCTTGCGCAGCTGGGCCGACATATCGCACGGCTGTGTTCTTGGCCAGGATAGTGATTCCTTTTTCACGTTCCAGGTCCATCGAATCCATGACGCGGTCATTTACATCTTGGTTTGCGCGGAAAGCACCAGATTGCCAAAGCATGGCATCTACAAGCGTGGTTTTTCCATGGTCGACGTGGGCAATGATGGCAACATTTCGAAGGTCGTTGCGGACAGCAGATTGGGTCACTGTCCTTATTCTAGTTGAGAAATATTGATCTAGCGCACCACATTATTTACCGTTGAATTCAGGTTTAACTAGACGTTGTCTCCTAGTGAAATTCAACTTTTCTTATGGTTGAATTTAGGTTCAACTAGAAGTTGGCTCCTGATGAAATTCAACTTTTCCTACCGTTGAATTCAGGTTCAACTAGACGTTGAACCTGAATTCAACGACATCCCCATCAACCATCACATACTCTTTGCCCTCAATGCGGACTTTGCCTTTTGACTTTGCCTCAGCAACAGATCCGGCCGAAACTAAGTCTTCGAAGGCAACAATCTCAGCTTTGATAAAGCCCTTCTGGAAATCTGTGTGAATCACGCCAGCGGCCTCAGGCGCTGTCGCGCCAACTGGGATAGTCCAGGCTCGCGATTCCTTAGGCCCAGCAGTTAAGTAAGTTTGCAAACCCAAAGTTTTAAATCCAACTCGAGACAAAATTGCAATGCCGCTCTCTTGCTGACCCACGGACTGCAAAAGTTCTAAGGCTTCATCTTCTGGAAGTTCGCCAAGCTCCGCTTCTAATTTTGCATTCATGAATACGGCTTCGACTGGGGCAACGAGTGCGCTTAACTCATTTTTCAAAGTCTCGTCGGTCAATTCTTCTTCATCTAAGTTAAAAACATATAGAAATGGTTTTGCGGTAAGTAAAAACAATTCCCTAATTGGCTCGTAGTCCAAACCTGATTCAAAAATAGTTTTTCCGGAGTTAAGAATCTCGACTGCTTTTTCGGCAGTTGCTAAAGATTCAGCTTTAGATTTATCAAGTCTGGATTCTTTCAGCAATCTCGGCATTGCTTTCTCGAGAGTTTGCATGTCGGCCAAAATCAATTCGGTATTAATTGTTTCGATGTCATCTTTAGGCGAAATCGCGCCATCGACGTGGACCACATCAGGATCCTTGAATGCTCTAATGACTTGGCAAATTGCTTCTGATTCGCGAATGTTTGCCAAGAATTTATTGCCCAGGCCTTCGCCTTCGCTTGCCCCGCGAACAATTCCGGCAATGTCCACGAATGTCACCGTCGCAGGCAAGATTCTTTCTGAGCTAAAGATTTGTGCCAGAACTGGAAGCCGAACATCGGGAACTTCTACAACGCCAGTATTTGGCTCAATCGTGGCAAATGGATAATTTGCAGCAAGGACGTTATTTTTCGTCAACGCATTGAATAAAGTCGACTTTCCGACGTTAGGTAATCCGACGATTCCAATTGTTAGGGCCACGGCACATAAGCGTAGCCGTATTCCCGCCTTCATAAAGACTCGGCCTTGACCCGATACGTTTAAGCCATGGCAAACGTTACTGAGCAACTGGGAAGTGCTTCGACCCCAAATGGTTGGACATACCCAGGCGTCATAATCCTGACCAGCATTTCCATGATGGTTGTGATGGGGATAGACATCTTTACCACTGGAGACATTGGAATCATGTCAAACCTTGGATTGGTAATCATCGCTCTGGTTGCTGCTGCAAACGTTAGGACATCGGACTATCAAGCTGGAATCTGGGTGGTGCCGATTGCTTGGGTAATTGCAATCTTGACGACTGGACAGTTTGCGCCAATGCGCGGTGGCTCATTGCTACGCGAGCAAGTTCTACATCTTGCGTATGGACTTGCAATGCATGCTTGGTGGATCTTGGGCGCGACTGCATTAAGTGCAGGCGTTGTGATCTTTAGGCGCGGCCGGCAGCCTTAATGCCTCTTCGTAACTCTGGCGGCAAGGCAAAAATTAAGTGTTCTTCAATCGTCTCAACCTCTTCAACATCTGTGTAGCCACGTTCAGCCAACCATGTCAAAACACCGTTAACTAAAATTTCCGGAACTGACGCCCCACTGGTCAGACCAATTGTTTGTGCTCCGTCTAACCAAGTCTCATCAATTTCAGCAGCAAAATCGACCCGATAAGCAGCGCGCGCTCCAGCTTCAAGTGCAACATCGACCAGGCGAACTGTGTTCGAGGAGTTTGCCGAGCCAACCACAAGCATTACGTCGCAAGCATTCGAAATTTCTTTCACAGCTTTTTGACGATTCTGAGTGGCGTAGCAAATGTCATCACTCGGTGGATCAATCAGGTTTGGAAACTTTGCCCGCAGCAAGTCAACGGTTTCTAAAGTTTCGTCAACCGAAAGTGTAGTTTGCGAAAGCCAAGCAACAGGTCTGGTTGTGTCGATTTCGATTTCCTGAACATGCGCCGGGCCATCAACCAAAGTCATATTGGTCGGTGCCTCACCCATGGTGCCTTCAACTTCTTCATGTCCTTCGTGTCCAATAAAAAGAATTTGGTAATCATCAGATGCAAAACGTCGCGCCTCTGCGTGAACTTTTGTAACCAATGGGCATGTGGCGTCAATAGTTTTTAAGTTTCGCTGTGCTGCCTCGTCGTGCACTGCAGGTGAAACTCCGTGAGCGCTGAATACAACTGTGGAGCCCTCAGGCACTTCATCCGTTTCATTGACAAAAATTGCGCCTTTGGCTTCAAGTTCTTTGACAACATACTTGTTGTGCACAATTTCCTTACGGACATAAATTGGCGCCCCATGGACACTCAAAGCTTTTTCCACAGTGACCACGGCACGGTCAACTCCCGCGCAATAACCGCGCGGCTTTGCTAATAGGACTTTTCGCTTAGTTTCACTCACACTCCTATCGTAAGCCCGTACCTCCCCTCTCGCTTTCTGGCATTAGGCACAATAGATCCATGGACCAGAGTGAACTTGGTAAGCCCGGCCTCGATCCGGAGTCACCGCTGGCAGTTCATTCAGTGAGCACCATGATCGGTGAATATATTGGCCGACTTGGAACTATTTGGATTGAAGGGCAACTTGCCGAAGTTAACCCAAGAAAAGGTTTAACTTATCTGTCACTGCGCGATACTGATCGCGACGTTTCATTGTCACTTTACATAGCGTCCGGCGTTATGGATTCACTTGCAACCACAGTCGAACAAGGCAGTCGAGTCTTGGTTCAAGTCAAAGCTGACTGGTGGGCCAAACGCGGCTCTTTGCAATTCAAGGTTTTGCAAATGCGCGCAGTCGGCATTGGTGAACTTATGGCCCGCCTTGAAGCCCTACGAAATCTTTTAGCCGCTGAAGGTCTATTCAATGAAGATCGAAAAAAGCCATTACCGTTTTTACCAAGACGAATTGGCTTGATTTGTGGCCAAGCCAGCGATGCCATGCACGATGTGATCGAAAATGCCAAACGCCGCTGGCCAGATGTGCAGTTTGAAGTTCGTGAAGTTGCAGTCCAGGGCGTTAACTGTGTTCGACAAGTCAGTGATGCTTTAACTGAACTAGACGCAATTCCTGACATTGACGTAATCGTGATTGCTCGCGGCGGTGGCGCGTTTGAAGACCTTCTGCCATTTAGTGATGAATCTTTAATTCGAGTCGTAGCGGGAATTGAAACTCCAGTAGTTGCTGCCATTGGACATGAAGAGGATCGCCCATTGATTGATTACGTTGCAGACTATCGAGCGTCAACCCCGACTGATGCAGCTC
Organism: Actinomycetota bacterium; assembly: GCA_947491175.1. GTDB lineage: Bacteria > Actinomycetota > Actinomycetes > S36-B12 > UBA5976 > UBA5976. Next base: position 54,894 of record CANLIF010000001.1, on the reverse strand, counting down.
GCAAAATTGTTCCAGATGTATTACAAGAAATATCTGATCTGAGAAATGCGCAAACCAGAATGCAATCTCTCATTTCAGCTGGCATAACCCGGCTTGAACAGCAACTTGCACTGACTCGAAGTCGCCCGGCACTAGCATCGCCCGCTACTTTAATCTCGCAACGGCTAACTGAAAACGCTGGATTACGTTCGGCTATTCAGGTAAAAGTTAAAAATGTAATTGAACTTGAAACTGCACACTTGGCTGGCTCCTATGCGACTTTGCGGGCACTGTCGCCGCAAGGAACTCTCGAACGCGGATTTTCAATTGTGAGAAATTCAAACAATAAGATCATTAAGAGTTCTACCCAAGTAAATGTTGGCGAAGAACTTCGCGTTAAGTTTGCTGAAGGTGACTTAGTAACTCGAGTTGAAAAGAATTAACTTTCGTTAGTTTGACTTGGCCTTAATGCTTCTAATCTGGCTTTAGCCCCTGCCAGGCGCTCTTCGCAGATCGTTGCTAATTTTTCGCCCTGCTCCCACAACGAAACCATGTCATCAAGTGGCAGATCTTTGTCTTCAAGTCGGGTGACGATTACGTCTAACTGAGACTTTGCTGCCTCATAAGACAGCTCTGTTGCTTGATCTTTAGCCATAGGAAGAGTCTATGGTTTTGCCAGCACTAATGATTCGGCAAACCGCAAAAGCTCATCCCATTGCGCAGTGCCAGAAACTATGGATGTCACGTCGCCTTCGGTCTTTACAAATGCCCGGGTCAATGGTTTATCAATTTCACATTTTTGCCAGGTCACCTCATTGATGGTCTCCGTTGATTCGCAGGGTGCGCTATTTGTTGCTGCCGATACGACTGATCTAACGGGTCCATCACTTTGCCAGAGTGAGACATATTCATTTGATTGGGTTTGAAAACCCAAGATCCATCTAATGTCACCGGTCTCACCATAGGACTCTGGCTCAATTCGAGCACTTGTTGTCTGATACCCAGTGGGCAAAGTTTTTGGAATTGAGATTGGCCAAGTTTGCGCAATCACCGCGCTCGCAACAGCAGATTCGTAATCTACGCTTTGCTTAACTTCTTCTTGTGGCCGCCAAGCCAACAACATAATGACGCCAACCGTGGCAATCACTGCACTCATGGATAGCACCATGTCCCAAGCAGTTTCTCGCCCTCTTGGTTTTTTGTTTGCCATAACTCTATTTTGCCTGCTTTATCCCAAGTTTGCTCTTGCGCGGTGCCAACAGTGGGACTTCCTAAAACGGATTAGGCTGACCATATGAGCTCGTTTAACTACACCGAAATCTTGCCAATCGCGCAAAATGACCCCGAATATCGATTGGTTACCACTGAGGGAATAACAACCACAACTATCGGTGAGCGCACATTTCTAAACATTGACGACAGCGTGTTGGAAAAAGTCGCATACGAAGCAATTCACGATATTTCACACTACTTACGGACCAGCCATCTAGAGCAGCTTAAGAAGATAATCGATGATCCAACGGCTTCGCCAAACGACAGATTCGTTGCGATCGATTTAATGAAGAATGCCAACATTGCTGCTGGTGGAATTTTACCAATGTGCCAAGACACTGGAACTGCAATTGTTAGTGCTAAGAGAGGGTCTCAGATCCTTACTGATGGGCCAGATGAAGTAGCCATCAGTCGCGGCATCTATGACGCCTATCAGAAACTAAACCTTCGATACTCACAGCTTTCGCCACTTAACATGTGGGATGAGAAAAACACTGGCGATAATTTGCCAGCCCAGATTGAAATATATTCAGACACCAAACCCGGTCATGAAAACTCATACGAAATGCTATTCATTGCTAAGGGTGGCGGTAGCGCAAACAAAAGTTACCTATATCAAGAAACTAAAGCAGTGTTGAATCAAGAAAGTTTCTTGCGGTTCATGGATGAAAAATTGCGCCTCATTGGAACCTCAGCTTGCCCGCCGTACCACTTGGCAATAGTTGTGGGCGGAACAAGTGCTGAATATGCACTCAAGGTTTCTAAACTTGCCAGCACAAAGTATTTAGACTCGCTTCCAACATCTGGCGGACCTGATGGTAACGGCTACCGAGATCTTGAGATGGAAGAGCAAATTCTTAAGCTCACGCAAAACTTTGGAATTGGCGCGCAGTTCGGTGGAAAATATTTCTGCCATGACGTTCGAGTAATTCGCTTACCTCGCCATGGCGCTTCTTGCCCAATCGCAATTGCAGTGTCTTGCTCTGCCGACCGACAAGCTCTCGTGAAGATTGATGCCACGGGTGCTTACATTGAAAAACTGGAAACCGACCCAGCTCGTTTTCTGCCAGAAATTACCGATGAGCACTTAGATGAAAAGGTCATCAGCATTGACTTAACTCGTCCAATGTCTGAGATCCGAGAAACCTTGTCAAAGCTTGAAGTGAAAACTCGAGTTTCACTTACTGGTCCGCTCATCGTGGCGCGCGACTTAGCTCATGCAAAGATTCTAGAAATGATTGATCGTGGCGAAGAAATGCCACAGTACTTCAAAGATCATGCGGTTTACTATGCGGGTCCAGCTAAAACTCCAGAAGGTTACGCATCTGGATCCTTCGGGCCAACTACTGCAGGTCGCATGGACGCTTATGTAGATCGGTTTCAAAAAGCCGGTGGGTCATTTGTCATGCTGGCTAAAGGAAACCGCAGCGATGCAGTCACGAAGGCATGCCAAGAAAACGGTGGCTTCTACCTAGGCTCAATCGGTGGCCCAGCGGCTCGACTAGCCAAAGACAACATTAAGAAAGTTGAAGTCCTAGATTTCCCTGAGATGGGTATGGAAGCAGTTTGGAAAATTGAAGTGGAAAACTTCCCAGCATTTGTTGTAGTTGACGACAAAGGAAATGATTTCTTTGCCGAAACCCTGCGGCCAATTGCCTTGAACATCCCGATTGGCCCGCCGAACTAGTTGAAAACTAAGGATTGAATCTTTTGGCAGGTGGCCAAGGGCTCCAGCCCCGGGCTAGCCAACCTTTATAAGCAACCAGATCTTGTTCGCCACAAGTTGCCTTACTGGCTTTGGAAGCGTATTTCAGGCCACCGTACGTTTTCCAAAATCCAGCATTCATTTGCCAGGTTCCGTGGTACTTTCCATTTCCACCGATAGCTTTGCAGTTGTTGCTCGACTCAACTTTTTTTAAATGCTTAGCCGTCGGAGACTTAACCCAAACCTGGAAAGCAATCTTCTGGCGCTCTGCTTTAGTGGAAAGACCTCGAGTCGGGTCACTGACCGTGCGAATGCTTGCCGCTTGAATCGGGCTGATACTTGACTGGAATGTTAAGGATGCACTTAACGCAAGTGCAGCTGAAGCCAAAATCCTTTTTGTCATATTGTCCTCCATCTTAACAATTGAAGTTATTTACTATGCAGGCAGGTCTTCAAGCATCTCTGTAACAAGTGCAGCAATTGGTGAGCGCTCTGATCTATTCAAAGTTACGTGCGCAAATAATGGATGGCCCTTAAGCTTTTCCACAACGGCGACAACACCGTCATGTCTTCCAACGCGCAAATTGTCTCGTTGCGCAACATCGTGTGTTAGTACAACTCGACTATCTTTGCCAATCCGCGAAAGCACTGTCAGTAGGACATTTCGTTCAAGTGATTGCGCTTCGTCCACAATTACAAAAGTGTCATGTAAAGAACGGCCACGAATGTGAGTCAACGGAAGCACCTCTAGCAAACCTCGGTCCAGAATCTCATCGATAACATCACTGGATGTAACAGAGGACAAAGTGTCAAAGACCGCCTGCGCCCATGGAGACATTTTTTCGTTCTCACTGCCTGGTAAGTAACCAAGTTCCTGGCCTCCAACTGCGTAAAGTGGTCGAAAAATGATTACCTTTCGGTGTCGTTGGCGTTCCATCACGGCTTCTAAGCCTGCACAAAGCGCCAAAGCGCTCTTGCCAGTTCCAGCACGTCCACCGAGTGAGATAATTCCAATTTCAGGATCTAGCAGCAAGTCCAAGGCGATTCGTTGCTCTGCACTTCTTCCATGCAGGCCAAATGCTTCGCGATCACCACGGATTAGTTGGAGGCGCTTGTCGGGTGTGACTCTAGCCAATGCGCTACCGCGTTCGCTGGAAAGCACAATTCCAGTGTGGCAAGGATGTTCCCGAGCACTTTCGTGGTCGATGATTTCATCACTGTAAAGAGAGTCAATTTCAGAAGCACTCACTGTGGCTTCTGACATTCCGGTCCAACCACTTGATGGGACAATCTCAGCGCGATACTCCTGTGCCTCTAAACCAAGTGCAGAGGCTTTGACTCGAAGTGGCAAATCTTTACTGACTAAAACAACATCGCAGCCCTCAGCTGAAAGATTCTTGGCGACTGAAAGAATTCTGGTGTCGTTATCACCAAGTCGAAAACCGGCGGGCAGAATCTCTGAGTTTGTGTGATTAAGTTCAACCCTCAGAACTCCACCTTTGTCACCAAGTGGAATTGGGGCATCGAGGCGCCCATGTTTAATTCGTAGGTCATCGAGGCTTCGCAGCGCGGAACGCGCAAAATAACCTAATTCGGGATGGGTTCGCTTAGATTCTAATTCCGTAATAACAACTATCGGAATAACTACTTCATGTTCATCAAATCGAAACAAGGCACTCGGGTCAGATAGCAAGACGCTGGTATCCAAAACATACGTGCGTTTTTGAGTGTTCGATTCGGCCACGAGCTCACCCCAGATTTTCAGATTTATCCTTGGGAAGGCTCGGAATTGTCCGATAACCCGACGGTATTGCGATACCTGATTTGGTTAGGTCAGACACGCCGTACCAAAGAGTTTCTAGTCAGTGAATTTATGAACAATTACGGGGATACCCGGGCAGGTTTGGCATCTACTAACCTAGGTCGCATGGGAAGACTGCGCACTCTCGTTGGCGACATTGCATATGACTTGTACGGTCATCGGCTAACTTCCTCACTCCCTCAGGATCAATTGCCCGCTCACGTTGGCGTTATCTTGGATGGGAATCGTCGCTGGGCTGCCGAATTGGGTTCGTCAAGTGCATACGGACATCGAGCCGGTGGCGAAAAGATTACTGAGTTTCTTGGCTGGTGTGAGGAGCTAGGTGTCGAGGTCGTAACCCTGTGGCTACTTTCTACAGATAACTTGCTGCGCGAACCTACAGAACTAGATGCGTTATTGGAAATCATTGAAGATACCGTGACTTCTTTGGGCAACACAGGTAGATGGCAGATCCATCCCGTGGGAGCACTCGAACTTCTTCCCGAGCGAACTGCGGACCTACTCAATAAGACAAAAGTTGCAACCGAAAATGTACCAGGGCTCCTGGTAAATGTTGCGATTGGATATGGTGGCAGACAAGAAGTAGTAGATGCAGTTAGATCATTACTTCTTGATGGATCGGCAGCCGGTAAGTCGCTAACTAAAATCGCATCGGAAATCAATATCGAGCAAATTGCTTCGCACTTGTACACCAAAGGCCAACCAGATCCAGATTTAGTTATTAGAACTTCAGGGGAACAAAGACTAAGTGGATTCTTATTGTGGCAAAGCGCACACTCAGAGTTTTATTTTTGTGAGGCTTACTGGCCAAACTTTCGCAAAATTGATTTCTTGCGTGCGGTGCGCTCATACACAGCAAGAAATCGACGATTTGGTATTTAGTTAAATACGCCAATTAGTTTTTTCAATACTTGCAAATCTGTGGTTGGTGCATCGCAGACAAATCCACGACATACATACGCGGTCGTATGGTCGTCAATTATGTTTCGATCCTGTAAAAGTGGTTGGTCACTACCCCAGGCGTAAACCATTCCTGGCGCGGTTCCTTGCGCCAATATTTCACGGAAGCCAGAATCACTCGGACCAGCAATCGCAACTTCCCGAGGGCCATCAAGCCAAGTTACGAACATGGCACTTCCCCACCCAGCAAACCGGGTATGGGACGCAACTAATGGCACTAGCGCTGGAATGAATTTTTCCGCCCAAGCTCGCATTTCGGTGTCTCCCGAAAGCGCCGCGTAAGTCAGCGCAGCATCAATTGTTGCTGCCCATCCAGATGGCGCGACATTGTCGGTTGGATCAACTTGCCTGGCCGCAACGTCTTTAGCCACTGGTTCAACATCGTTTGCAGTATCTGTCAGACCAGAGCCTTGCTGAAAATGATCTTGAATGTCGTCAAGTAACCTCCCAGCCAATATGCGCCAGCTATCATCACCATTGGCCTGCGCTAAAGCTAAAAATGCACTTGCAACCAGAGCTTGATCTTCAAGGACACCAAGGGCATGGAGTCCAGCTTTGCCATCGCGCGAAACTCTGACCAATCTATTGGAGTGAGTTAAGTCAGCTCCAAGATGCGTAGTGACTAATAACTCTCCAGCTCGAGTCGCGCAATCAATCCAATCTTGGCGACTGCAAATGCTGCCCGCATCAACCAAAGCTCGGATCGCAAGTCCATTCCAACTCGCGACGATTTTGTCGTCTCTACCGGGACGTGGTCTGGTTTCTCTAGACAGTAAAAGTTTTGTGCGTAAGTCGCGCCATCTTTCCCAGTCATCCGGATCGTGATGAAGAGTTAAAACTGATTTACCGTGTTCGAAAGTTCCTTCTGGAGTTACTCTGCACAACTGAATTACCCAATCTGCATCAGCTGTGCCAAGTACTTCCAAAATTTGTTCTGGTGTCCAGGCATAGAACGCACCTTCTTCGGAATGCCCAGTTGCCATTTCGATACTGTCGGCATCAAGTGCTGCTGCGAAGCCGCCTTCTGGAGTTTGCAGATCACGAATTAAGAATTCGGCAGTTTCGGTCGTTATACGCAGTGCCTGCTCGTCACCAGATAGTCGGTACCAGTGTGCATAAATCGAAAGGAGTTGCGCGTTGTCGTAAAGCATCTTTTCGAAATGTGGAACAGTCCAAGTTGCGTCTACGCTATACCTTGCAAATCCCCCGCCTAGTTGATCATAAATTCCACCACGTGCCATGGCATTGCAAGTTTGTTCGATCATTTGATTAATGCGAAAATCTGATTCGCCACCATTAAGTTTTTGAAGCGCTTGATTTCTAAGCAGAAACTCCAACGCTAGTGACGGTGGAAATTTTGGGGCGTCACCAAAGCCGCCATTTATAGGATCGAATGTCGCAGAGAGTGAATCGATTCCAGAATTTACCGCAAATGTAATTTCATCTTTAGTGAAATCTGATTTGGACTTAATAATAAGTTCGTTGCGTGATCCAATGTGCTCCATGATTCGCGCTGAGGATTCACTGACTCGTTCGCGATCGCTAGTCCAGGTGTCATTAAGTGCCAAGAGGACTTGGGTAAATGACGGCATTCCATGTGATGGGCGGGGTGGAAAATAAGTTCCGGCATACCATGGTCGTCGGTCATGATCTAGCCAAACTGAATTTGGCCAACCACCTTGTCCAGTCATCGCCTGGGTAACTTCCATATACAACGAATCAACGGCTGGTAGTTCTTCGCGATCTACCTTTATATTTACAAAATACTCATTCATCAATGCGGCAACTGAAGGGTTTTCAAAACTTTCATGAGCCATGACATGGCACCAATGACAAGCGCTGTAACCGACACTCAAAAAAATCGGTACATCTCTGGTTCTAGCCAGTTCAAAAGCCGCTTCGGACCAGGGATACCAGTCAACTGGATTCTGGGCATGCTGCAACAAGTACGGCGAAGTTGAATCTACGAGGCGATTAGTCACAATTCATTCTTGCATCTTGAGCAGGATCTTGGGTTTTAGGGTTTTGTTGCACCACTAATAACTCCAGGACGGGAAATTACCATTCCCGAAATAAGCTGAACAACCAGCGCTACTGCTAACGCAATGAATGACGCTACCCAAGTGTGAGTTAAGTCTTTAAGTAAGCCCAATGTCAATGGGCCCAGTGCGGAAATGATGTAGCCGCCGCCTTGCATAAACGACCCTAAGTCTCGGGCAGTTTCGTGGCTATCAGACCGAAGTAAAACCAAAGTTAACGCCAGTGGAAATGACGAGCCCAATCCGATCCCAAGTAGGGAAACCCAAAGCCAAGTTCCATTTGGCCACCATCCTGTAGTGGCAAAGAGATAAATCCCAACTAGGCCGACCGCAAAGACTGCCACGAAAATCAGACAAAGCATTACCTGAGATTTAAATCTTGCAGCCAATGGCGGAACAAATAGACCAGCTGGAAATCCGAGAAGTACTAAGAGAGCGAGTTGATTTCCGGCAACAGTTGGATCCATACCTGAATCTCGCAGAATCGATGGCAGCCAGGCATTCATCGAATGGTAATTCATGGACTGGAAACCAAAGTAGAAAACCAGTGCCCAGGCTAACTTGTTGCGAAATAATGACCGCATGTCACGAGGTGTTGTTAAAGTTGCATCGACAGTTTCCTGGTGTCGATAAGTTCGCCAAACTGCCCAAGCGATCAATGGCAAAATAGCCCATAGTTCTAAAGGTCCGCGCCATGATCCAAAAGCGTCCGTAAGCGGATACGTAATCAATGCCGCAATGGATGCGGAAATTGAGATAGCTCCCGCGATCATTCCCATGACTCCACCGATGTTTTTTGGGAAATCTCGCCGGGTGATTATTGATGGAACCACGTTGCCTACTGCGACACCAAGGCCAATAATTATGGTTCCTAAATATAGAACAACAATTGATGGCACTAAGCGAAAGGTCCCACCAATTGCCAGCGCAATCAACGCAAACGACACAGCTTTGTTAGGAGTGACCTTGGTTAACAATCTAGGAACCAGCATGGCGCCGAATCCAAACATAAGAATCGGCAAGGTACTCAACAACGATGCAGCCGTTGCGCTGAGTCCAAATTCTGCCCGAATTTCAGGAAGTACTGGACCAACTGAAGTGGTTAGCGGACGTAAAGTCATGCCAACAAAGAAAAGGGGCATAGCTTTTAAAATAAATTTTTGCTGGGACTTAACGGCCGGATCTGACACCAAAACTCCCTACGCTAAGTACCCAACCCTAGTGGGTTAAACGGTGTCCTTTTTTTTGGGAAGTTAAGATTTTTGGGAAGTGAAGAAGACACCCACCCGTCCGACCTGATTTTCGACCCCACATTCGCCTGCTGGAGCTTTGGCTGCGTCAATCGCAACTACTAACCCTCGCTGTCTATTTTGACCATCTGGATCAAAGAACAGGCAGGACTTACTTCTAAACCGCACCGTGCTCAACGACCAAAAGTCGTCTTACGTGGACCGCTTTGCCTGCGGCTGGCGTCGGCTTGTTGCAAAACAACTTCGAAGAACTGCTTTGCAACGCAATCACGGACCCGGGTGGGTGCCGACTCAAAGGCTATCTGGTTTTTGGAGTGCCGCACAAAGCCAGTGCAAAGACTCGTTGGGCACCAGCATATTTAAGAGCCCGGGCTGCACTATTCATAGTTGCACCGGTTGTTATAACGTCATCAACGATCACTACAGTTCCGTTTATTATCCATCGAGTTCCAAATGCGCCGTCTAAATTTTCCTGGCGTTGCAGAGCAGTTAAACCAACTTGATCTACGACGGTCCGGCGAAGAAACAAATTTGAAGTATCCAAATTTAGCGATTCTCGTTCACGAATCATGTTTGTACACAGATTTGCCATGGAATCGAAACCTCGTTCGCTAATTTTTTGTTGCGAACTTGGAATCGGAATCAATGTCAGATTTTCAGTCACATCGAGTTTGTCCAAAGTTCTGCTTAAAAGCTGCGCTAACAATTTGGTGTATCGGGCATCTCCGTTCTTGTAACAGATAACTGAGTCTCGGAGCCAGCCAGAATAATCGCCTGCGCAAAAGCAGACTTCAATTTCACTTAGATCTCGAGCTCGAAACGGTCGAATCTTTTCGATACATGACGTGCAAAAATCAACACCTAGTCTGGTGCAAATCAAACACCTAGGTGTGAAAACCAGCTGTTTCAAAATTGACATGCCTCATCATGTAACAAGTTTTTGTTGGCTTTCCCGGTTGCAACATATGTGTAAACAAAAAGAGGGTGTTAATTTACCTGGAGAAATATCCACCAATGCCGGAAGTAACTTGTGCCCAAGATCCAAAACTTTGTTCATAGACCAATTGATTGCTGCCATCGACTGCCGAAATAAACAACTTTCCAGTTCCGCCGACCCAAATCTGCTGGGCACCAATTGGCGTGCTGAATAACTGGGATTTTCCATCCAACAGAGACACGTCAAAAAGTAGTTCACTTGTTGATTCATCTGAACCTAATACCGCAATTGATGTGGGTGTACTCCAGGCAATATCACGAACTGAAGTTATTGACCGCTCAATTCGATGTAATCCAATGATTCTGGTTTCATCGGCAGTCTTAAAGATTGCGCCCACTGCAATTACATCCTGAGTTCCATCTGACAAAACAACTGCAACTCGAACTCCATCACTAGAGACTGCAACTTGCTTAACTTGTTCACTTGTACCCAGCGTTGTTACGTCAACTGCGACCACGCGTAATGAGCCATCACTAGTTACTTCACGCACACCTTGCCCAAAATCTGAGAAGTAAATGTTCCCATCTCGATCCCAAGTAGGTTTAGAAATTTCGTCCCCTTGCGCTACCAATCTAAATTGAGATTCTGAAGCACGAGTTACTTGTAAAGATTTACGATCCGCTGAAACGGTTGCGACTATTGTGTCGTCTGGATTTGCTGACACGAAAGCTAATGGAGCTAGCGAGACAAACTTTAAAGTTTCGATCTCGCCATCAACAGAGAAAATATTTTCGTTTCTAATTACATTCAATTTAATGAGGTCAGGATTAGGTAGTGGTGAAAGGCTCTGCCAGTCCTGGATTGTCTGAAGTGAACCAAGGTTTGAAAGCACAAAAGGCTGGCCGGAGACTGAGATCTGAACTGCAGAAACGTTGGCTAAAGCACTTAATGTCCAGACCAACTGAGCCGAAAGGGCACGTCGGGTAACTTCATTAGCTCCCAAAATCTCTTTAGAGAGGTCCACTTGCGCAATTCCATTCAGTATGGGGACCGAACCGTAAGTCAGTGTGGTTCCTACTGGAAATGCACTCGTTGCGACAGGTGATAAGTAGGCCGATGGTCCCTCGAGTAGTGAGCGGACTAATGAAGTTGCAGCACCAGAATTACTCACAGGTACTAACAAGCTGTCAGTTATCAATGAAGTTAAATCTGTTTTGAAAAAATAAATCGGAAAACTTCGAAATGAGCGGTCCACGTCTCCACTGGACAGCAAAATGCCATCACTTAGGTTTGAAATTCTCCATTGTCCACCGGGGTCTTTTGCAAGCCCAAATGATTTAGAAATCTTGCCGCCAGGATCACCACTTTGATATCTCCCCGTATCTGATATTGTGCCAAGCTTGCTTGCGCCTAACGTTAAGTTCGTTGAATCTCCCGCTACTTCAATCGTCGACGATTCATAAATCTCAATACCCGTTAATGGATTCCAAATCTCGGCTGATTCAACCGCCAAGTACTGTCGCGCAATTCCATAATTTTCAGATGGATCTGCGCAGGCGTCTAAGAATCCACGCACAATTTCCTCTGGGCTCATGTTTCTATTCGGAGGTCGAGCAATGACTCTCACGAACTGTGTCGATGTATCTTCAGAAATTACTTCTCCGAAATACACCTGACTTGAAGTGGGAATTCCAGCACAACCTGAAAGCGTAAGCGCTCCAACTAAAATTCCACCGATAATTTTTGATCTCATGGTGCACCTGCCAAAATTGCCACGTCGGTAATTTCACCTAACTCCAGACGAGGCAAAGTTAAAACGAACTGAGCCCCTTCATTAGGTGCGCCCCAGACATCAATGATGCCACCGTGAAGTGCGGCATCCTCAGCTGAAATTGAAAGCCCAAGTCCAGTACCTCCAAGCGTGCGTTGCCGTGCTGGATCCGCGCGCCAAAAACGACCAAAAACTCTTGATATATCTTCAACAGCAATTCCTTGACCGCGATCTCGTACCGAGATGGACACGCAAGTTTCATTTCCTGCTATTTCTACTTCAACGTCAGTGCCATCACAGTGTTCGATTGCATTCACAATGAGATTTCTAATGATCCGTGAGACTCTTCGGTTATCAGCGATGACTATTGAATCTCCAGAACTTGCAAACTTAAAATTAGTCGAGTGATCGGTGGCGATTTCGCTATTATCGTGCAAAATAACTTGAGTAATCACTGACAAATCAACAGGTGCACTTTCTAGTGGTGAAGCGCCAGCATCAATTTTGCTCATCTCAAGCAAGTCACTCAACAGAATGTCGAATCTATCAACTTGATTCCTAAGCAACTCGGCGGACCTTGCCATATCTGGATCAAAATCAGCACGTGCGTTGTAGATCATTTCACTTGCCATGCGCACAGTAGTCAACGGCGTGCGCAGTTCATGGGATACATCAGATACAAACTGTTGTTGAATCTGTGACAGAGATTCAAGGCGGATGATTTGACTCTGCAAACTCGTCGCCATTTCATTAAATGATCCAGCTAGTCTTGCGATGTCATCTTCGCCCTTAACTTGCATTCTTCGATCTAAGTCACCTGAAGCAATTTGAACTGCGATTTCGGCAGCTTCTCTAACTGGGTCAGTTACACGAGCCGTGACAAACCACGCCAGCACCATCAAACTCACCAACAGTATGATTCCCGTCGCTGCTACGCCTTGGTTAACCAAATCGATGGTTCGTTGCTCATTATCAAGTGGGAACAACAAATAGAGTTCGTACGCTCCTACCCGAGGAATAGAAACTGGCGCGCCAACAACCAGGCCTTGTGTGGTAACCCCGCCTTCGTATACCAACTCGGAGTAGGCCCAAGCTTGGCGATCGCGTTCTCGAATTGCCGTTCTTAGTTCCTGCGGAATTGAATCTTCCGAAATTAACTTGGTTCCCCGCTCAGGTGCTCCTGCTAAGTCTGGGTCACTCAAGAACAATGCGTCATAAATTCCCGGGGATCCAGCACGAACGGCGAGCGCTGTGATGACTGAATCCACCAATCGAGTGCTGTTTGGAGCTATTAGTCCAACATCGGCTGCATCTAGTAAGCGCTGCACCTCGAGACGGGCTGATGTAGCTTCCGTCAATGCACTCTGCTGCTTGGCTTCAAGTAATCCAGACGTAACTTGATTTACTAAGAGCACGCCAACGATGCTTAGCACTGAGGTAGAAATAATAAACGTTAAAATAATCAAACGAAGTTGCAAATTCCTTCGCCAACGACTTCGAATCGAAATCTTTTCTTGAGCTAGTGTGCTCACCGGTTAAGTTTGCCCGGCTTTGTAGCCAACGCCACGAAATGTTACAACAATTTCAGGGTGCTCTGGGTCAATTTCGATTTTTGCCCGCAGTCTTTGAACATGCACGTTTACCAGCCTGGTATCTGCAGCGTGCTGATATTCCCAAACTTCCTCCAATAAGGCCTCACGAGAAAAAACCTGCCAAGGCCGTTTAGCAAGAGTTAAAAGTAACTTAAATTCCAAAACCGTAAGAGGGATGCTTTTGTCTCCGCGCTTAACATCATGTCCTGCTACATCAATTACCAGATCACCAATCGAAATTTCATTCGCGCCAGGATCTTCTATATTTCTTAGTCGAGCTCGAATTCGCGCAATCAATTCTTCGTTCTTAATTGGTTTAACAACATAGTCATCTGCGCCGGCTTCTAGCCCTGTTACCACATCGCTGGAATCACTTCGGGCCGTAAGCATCACGATTGGCACGCCACTTGTGTCTCGGATTGCTCGACATATTTCAACTCCATCTCTACCTGGAAGCATCAAGTCAAGTAATACCAAATCAGGATTAACCACTTGAAAAGCATTCATTGCTTGGTTTCCATCCGCGCAATACGATACTTCGAATCCTTCAGCGCGCAATAGGATGCCTACGATCTCGGCAATTGACTGATCATCTTCGATGACCAAGATCCGCAGACTCATATCGGCACTCCCTTTATAAGGTATTTGACAGTAAATTTACCGCACGAATGCGAAACCTAGATACCGATTGTGTTAATGCTTGGAAACGTTGGCTAATCTAAGGGGGTGCCAGTTAAAGAATTCATAATCAAAATGCGTAAAGAGCTCGGTAAATTTGGTGCTATCGGATTGGTTGCATATGTAATTGACCTGACGGTTTTTAACTTATTGAGATTCGCCGGGGGCGCAGGACCACTTTACGATAAGCCCTTAACTGCCAAGGTTTTCAGTGTCTTAGTTGCTACTACTTTTGCCTACTTTGGTAACCGGCACTGGACATTCAAGGATCGAACCCGTTCTTCATTTCGGCGCGAATATGGACTGTTTTTCGCTTTCAATGCCGTTGGGATGATCATTTCACTTTCCTGTCTTTGGATAAGCCACTATTTGCTTGGGTTTGACAGCGCACTTGCAGACAATATCAGTGCAAATGTTATTGGTCTTATTTTAGGAACTATTTTTAGATTTTGGGGCTACCACAACTGGGTTTTTCCAAATGATGTATCTGGTGTTGAGCAAAACAGCTAAATATTTTTTCCGTTGGTTGATCCCGCTGATACCAAGAAGATTCCAAAAATTGCAGGCTTTAGATTACGCAACTCCAGACGACCGCCATCAGATGCAACTTGATTTCGTGCCCAGGCCAAGCCCAATCCGGTGCCACCGGTAGTAACACCTTGGGTCATTAATGTGCTTTCGATGTCCTGGGAAATTCCATTTCCCTCATCTCCGATTTCAATCAAAGTCCACGACTGAAAATCCCGCGCCGAAATTTTAATGGTTCCAGCTCCGTGTTGAAGCGAGTTTTCAATTAGAACAGACAACACAAGCTCTTGAACTTCTGGTGTTCCCAGAGCTACTAAGTCGGACCCGCACTCTATAGTCATTTTTCGACTAGACAACTCGACTCTTGCTTGCCACCTATCGCTAACATTTGCAAGTAAGTCTGAAACATTGATTTCTGTCAAGTCTCGATCGGTAGTTGATCTCCAAGTAGTCAAAAGGCCTTCAACTAACTTCACTAACCGATCTACTTGTCCCAGTGCCGCTGCTGAATCCTCATGAACATTTGAATCTCTGGTATCTTGCAAGATTTGTTCTAAGCGAAGTGAGAGTGCAGCAAGTGGGGATCGTAACTGGTGGGAAACATCAGCTGCCAGCGTTCGCTCAGCATCAAGTCGGCGTTGTGCATTTGTTGCTGCCAGGTAAAGATTGTTGATAGTTTGATCAACTTCGGGCATTCCAGTTTTTTCTGGAGGAGTAACTGTCCTGCCGCTCGTGATCAGAATTACTTGATTGAGCAGAGATTCAAAGGGTCTAACCGTTGCTTTTGCCAGCCCCTGAGAGACCAAGACAACAAGCGTTGCGACCAGGCACACAATCGCCTGGATTCCGAAACTAACTGGGGAGGAGTTCGTGAACAAAGTGCTTGAATGTGAAGTTTGATTTGAATCCAAAAACCAAAGGTTGGCAACAACAGCTAACAAAACTACCCAAGGAAGGATTGCAATAACAAAAAACTTGAACAATCTTTGCTGCATAACTAAATCCGATCGAATCGAAACCCAAGTCCACGGACAGTAGAGATGTGCTCGCCTTCTTCTCCTAGTTTTCGACGTAATGCAGAAACGTGCATGTCCAGATTCTTGGTCGATCCCGACCACTCGGTGTTCCAGACGTCTCGCAAAATCTGTTGTCGGCTTATTACTCGCCCAGAGTTTCGCATTAATAGTTCTAATAATTGATACTCAGTCGAAGTTAATGAAACCTCGATTTCGTTGCAGTTACAAGTGTGTGCTTCCGTATTAAGAACAATCCCATTTCCAATTAGTTCTTTTACGTCGTGGCCATCAACTCGCCGCACTAAGGCGCGTAATCTTGCGAGTAACTCAGAAGTTCGAAATGGCTTCATGATGTAATCATCGGCGCCTGCGTCAAGTCCCACAACCAAATCCAGTTCTGAGGTTCGCGCTGTGAGAATCAAAATTGGCATGTCTAGCTTTTGAGCTCTAAGACTTCGACAAACATCTAAGCCATCCATATTTAGCAGACCCAGATCTAAAACAATCAAGTCTGGTTTGGTTGACTTTGCTTTTTCCAGCGCACTTAATCCATCACTTACCAGGGCTACTGAATAACCTTCGGCTTGTAGCGTCCGCACCAGTGGGCCGGCGATTTCAAGATCATCTTCTGCTACCAAAATCCGCTTCACACTTTGCAGTTTAGTGTCCTAATGCTGGCTTGGTCTTACTTGCAGCACATCCCCCGAAGTGATCTCAATTAGCCCCATTTCAGTGTCGAGGAGAAGTTCTCCTGATTCAAGTACGTTAATTGCTAATCCTGTAACCATTGATTCTGATTTTCGAGCAACCGTTACTTGGGTTCCAATTGTGGAACTATCTTGCACATAAAGAGGCAACCACTCTTCTGTTGTTAACTTAGTTACGATTTCAAGCTGAACTACCAAGTTAGCAATTAAGGATTCGCGGGAAGCTGTGATCTCCAGTAGCGAGAGTGATGTGGCGTTTTCCGTAGGTAGTTCCTCATTCTCAAGATCGACATTGATTCCAATTCCAATAACAACGTACTCGTCTTGACGTTGAACTAAAATTCCACCAACTTTTTTCAGTTCAGTGGACTCAATTGCAATCATCAAATCATTTGGCCACTTTAGTTTGGCATTCGCGCCAAGTTTCTTTAGGCAATTATTTGCAGCAATACCCACCAAAAGTGGAATGGCAGAAGTTTCACAACTAAAGAACTGTGTCGGTATGGCAACAGTTAGTGCGATTCCAGCACCAAATGGGCTATGCCACTCCCGTTGAAGTCGGCCACGTCCTTTGCGTTGCTCATCTGCCGTAATTGAAAAAACTGAATTTGGTGTGGTGTTAGTTAGCCGAGAGATAGCAAGGTCATTAGTCGAATCAACTTGCTCAAAGACCTCTATATCGAGCCATTTCGAGGATGTCTTGGCTAACTCACTTAATATGAGATCAGGATCAAGCGCTGGACGCCCGCGTTTCACATCTTTTATATCCACATCGCTAGGGTAGGCGAAGGACTAGTACGGAGGAACACGTGAGCGCCGAAACCGCCAATAATCGGATCGACATCCATACCACTGCTGGAAAGATCGCAGATCTCGAGGCACGACGTAACGACGCTGCCAACCGCCACTCCGAGGCCGTAGATAAGCAGCATGCACGCGGCAAGCTAACTGCCATGGAGCGCATCGAGCGCCTTTTAGATGAAGGTTCCTTCCAACAAATCGATGGCTTGGCGCGCCATCGTTCCCACAACTTTGGAATGGAAAAATCTCGTCCATATGGCGATGGCGTGATTACCGGTTACGGAACTATCGACGGTCGTCAAGTTTGCGTGTTTGCGCAAGACTTCACAGTTTTCGGTGGATCACTCGGTGAAGTCTTTGGCGAAAAGATTTGCAAAGTAATGGACTTGGCGCTTAAGACTGGCGTGCCAATGATCGGAATCAATGACTCTGGTGGCGCGCGAATTCAAGAAGGTGTAGTTTCGCTCGGGCTCTATGGCGAAATCTTTAAGCGCAATGCGCATGCATCGGGCGTTATCCCACAAATCTCATTGGTTCTTGGTCCATGTGCAGGTGGCGCGGTTTACTCTCCTGCGTTAACCGACTTCATAGTAATGGTCGATCAAACATCGCACATGTTCATCACTGGTCCTGAGGTAATCAAGACCGTTACTGGTGAAGAAGTAGCATTTGAAGATTTAGGTGGTGCCAGAACTCACAATACTAAATCTGGAGTTGCGCACTACATGGCATCTGATGAGGATGATGCACTGGAATATGTAAAGAACTTATTGTCATTCCTGCCAAGCAACAATATGGATGAAGTTCCATACCTAGATGTTGAAGCAGATTTAGAAATCTCAGAAGCCGACTTATTGCTAGACACGATCATTCCGGATTCACCCAACCAGCCATATGACATGCACAAAGTTATTGAGACCATTGTGGATGATGGCGAGTTCTTGGAAACTCAAGCACTTTTTGCGCCAAACATTATTTGTGGTTATGGCCGAGTCGAAGGAAGGCCAGTTGGCGTCGTAGCAAGTCAACCTATGCAATTTGCTGGAACTCTAGACATCGATGCGAGCGAAAAAGCTGCTCGCTTTGTCAGAACCTGTGATGCCTTTAATGTTCCAGTTATTACCTTGGTCGATGTACCAGGATTCCTACCTGGAACTGATCAAGAATGGCAAGGCATCATTCGTCGTGGCGCAAAATTGCTTTACGCATATGCCGAAGCAACTGTTCCACTCGTAACCATCATTACCCGCAAAGCATACGGTGGCGCTTACGACGTTATGGGTTCAAAGCACTTAGGTGCAGACATTAACTTGGCTTGGCCAAGTGCCCAAATTGCTGTGATGGGTGCGCAAGGCGCAGTCAACATTCTGTATCGCAAGGAATTAGCGGAAGCTAAGAAGCCAGAAGCTGAGCGTGCCAAATTACTTCAGGAATACGATGACAAATTTGCCAACCCTTACATTGCTGCCGAGCGCGGATACATTGACCGGGTTATTGTTCCAAGTGAAACTCGTGTCATGGTGGTTCGGGCACTTCGTTCCTTGCGTGGCAAGCGACAAATTTTGCCTCCAAAGAAGCATGGAAATATCCCGCTGTGAGTCAGGAAATTAAAGTTGTACGTGGACAGCCAACAGATGAAGAGTTGGCTGTCGTACTCATGGTGATCACAGCGCAAGCGGCCGCTGCAAGTTTGGCAAGTAAGCGATCGCAGTTGCGACCAGAATGGAATGCTGCGCATCGTGGCGTGCGGAAGTCTTTCGAACATGGTGCGGGCACTTGGCGGCGCTCGGCGCTTCCCCATCCGTATTAATCCCACACCGTTACCGATAATAGATAAATGTCTCGCACCGTATTGCTCGCTTCAGCTTCGACATCTCGCTATTCCTTATTGCTGAACGCAGGTATCACCCCACTTGTTCAAGTAAGTCATGTGGATGAAGATGCAATCACTGCCAAGTTAAGTCCAATATCAACTGCGGAACTTTGTGTCGCCCTAGCGACTGCAAAAGGTGAGGCTGTGGCTAAACAGATAACTGTGACAGATAATCGAAATCTGCTAGTTATTGCCGCCGATTCCATGCTGGAATTTGAAGGTGAGTCATACGGCAAGCCGGGAAGTCCTGATGTTGCTATCGCCCGCTGGAAAGCCATGCGGGGCAAGTATGGCTATCTTCATACTGGCCACTGGGTAATGGATTTGGTTAGTGGCCAAATTCGAAGTGGCGTTGCTGGTGCCAAAGTTGAATTTGCAGATATTTCTGATGCCGAAATCATTGCTTATGTCAAAAGTGGTGAGCCGCTATCCGTGGCGGGCGGTTTTACACATGAAGGTAAGTCTGCTGCCTTCATTACCAAAATGACTGGAGACAGTCCTGCAGTTGGGGGAATATCCTTGGCTCTACTTCGGGAGTTTACGAAGGATATGAGCATTGAGTGGACACAACTTTGGGACTAATAGACTTAAGAGACCAAAAGCAGTCGTAGGAGTTCGTGTGGGCAACAGTCGCAAAATTGAAAAAGTTCTAATCGCTAATCGTGGCGAAATTGCGATTCGAGTTGCCCGGGCTTGCGCCGACGCAGGCATTGCTAGCGTGGCAGTTTATGCCGATCCAGACCGTGATGCCCAGCACGTTAAAGCCACCGACGAGGCGTTTGCACTTGGTGGCAATACCGCAGCTGAAAGTTACTTAGTAATTGAAAAACTTATTGTGGCCGCAAAGAAATCTGGTTCGAACGCGGTTCACCCAGGATATGGATTCCTGTCTGAAAATGCCGAATTTGCCCAAGCCGTAATTGATGCTGGATTAATTTGGATTGGCCCACCCCCACAAGCAATTCGCGACCTGGGAGACAAAGTTTCAGCTCGACATATTGCTGCGCGCGCGGGAGCGCCACAGGTGCAAGGCACACCTGACCCAGTTAAAGACAGCAAAGAAGTTGTCGATTTTGCAAAGCAGCACGGCTTACCAATTGCAATTAAAGCTGCCTTCGGCGGCGGCGGTCGCGGATTAAAAGTTGCGCGAAACCTTGAAGAAATTCCTGAACTTTTTGAATCTGCAGTACGTGAAGCAGTCGCTGCATTCGGTCGCGGTGAATGTTTCGTTGAGCGATACCTTGACAATCCACGCCACGTCGAAACTCAGTGTTTAGCTGATGAACATGGAAACGTGGTAATTGTTTCCACTCGCGACTGTTCACTGCAGCGTCGCCATCAAAAACTTGTTGAAGAAGCGCCAGCACCATTCTTGTCGCAAGCTCAAATTGATGAACTTTACAAATCGAGTAAAGCAATTATGAAGGAGGCAAAATACGTTGGTGCTGGAACTTGTGAGTTCTTGATTGGACTTGATGGAACCATTTCATTCCTTGAAGTGAATACTCGACTTCAGGTTGAACATCCAGTTTCTGAAGAAGTCGCTGGAATCGACTTAGTCCGCGAACAGTTCCGAATTGCTCAAGGTGAAGCCCTTGGATACGGCGATCCAGAACTTCGTGGACACTCAATTGAATTTCGCATCAATGGCGAAGATCCTGGTCGCGGTTTCTTGCCAGCGCCTGGCTCACTAACTGTCTGGAATCCGCCAAGTGGACCGGGAGTTCGCCTGGATTCCGGTTTTACTAAAGGTGATGTAATCGGTGGCAACTTCGATTCACTTCTCGCCAAGCTAATTGTCACTGGCCGGGATCGACAGGAAGCCTTAGAGCGCTCCCGCCGAGCTCTAGCTGAGTTTGAGATTGATGGAATTGCAACTGCCTTAACTTTCCACCGGGCAGTGGTTAGCGACCCAGCATTTGCGCCAACTGATGCAGCTACCCCATTTTCTATCCACACTCGCTGGATTGAAACTGAATTCAACAACACGATCCCTGCCTTCTCAGGTGGCGCAGGCGAACTTGCTGAACCTGAAACCAGAAACCCAATCACGGTTGAAGTTAACGGTCGACGGATCGAAGTAGTTCTACCTGGTGACATTTCACTTGGCTCAGGTGGCGGAGCTAAGAAATCCGCACGCAAAATCGGTAAGAAGTCAGGTGCAGTTGGAAGTGGCGACGCAGTTTTGGCTCCGATGCAGGGAACAATCGTCAAAATTGCAGTTACCGAAGGACAAGAAGTTGTGCAGGGTGATTTAGTCGTAGTTCTCGAGGCTATGAAGATGGAGCAGCCATTGACTGCTCATAAATCTGGAATTGTAACTGGACTAACTGCTGAAGTTGGAACCACAGTTCCAACCGGCACTCCCCTAATGGAAATCAAGTAGCCTTAATCACACTTAAAGAGCTGCAAAAACTTCCTTGACCATTTCGATCGTGGTTCCAGGGTGAACGAAGGCAAACCTGCCCACTGTTTCACCCTGCCAAGAAGTAGGTGTCACAAATGCAGTCTGAGACTGGATTAGTTGGTCCTGGAGGTCACGATAATCTTTTGCGTTCCAACCTTTTCGGCGCCATAAAACTATAGAGAGCGATGGCTCAATGACAAGTTCTAGGTCTTCGTGTTCCCTGATGAAATCGGCAACTTCGTTAGTTAGCGAAATTGAGGCCTCGACTGCATCGCGGTATGCATCTGTGCCATTCACAACTACCGAGAACCAGATCGGAAGTCCGCGGGCTCGTCTTGTTAAGTGGTACGCGAGATCTGTGGGATTAATCAGCGAATCATCTTCATGCAAGACGTCCAAATAAGACGCATCCTGAGTATGGACTACTGCTGCCAACTTTGGATTTCGATAAATAATTGCTGCTACATCAAATGGCGAGAACCACCACTTGTGTGGGTCCATAGTTATCGAGTCAGCATTTTCAATTCCATTAAATTGATCTCTTACTGATGGAGCCAATAAGGCGGCGCCACCATATGCGGCATCAACATGGAACCAGATTCCATGCTCTTGAGCAGTCGCACTGATTCCCGCGAGGTCATCGATGATTCCAGCATTCGTGGTACCAGCCGTTGCGACCACACCGACAACTGGTGCATCACTGGGATCGATTGCAGAAAGTGCCCGATCTAAATCTGCTTTTGTCATCGCATAGTCTGATGTTTCGACTATGAATGGTTCAATGTCAAGAATGCCGAGTGAATTACCAATCGAAGAATGAGCTTGTTGGCTTAGCGCAATTCTCACAGGTAAACGTTTCCCGCCATGTACGCGCTGTCGACCGGAGTCTCTTGCCACAGTGAGCGCCGCTAGATTTGCCGCAGATCCACCGGATACAAAAGTACCCCCAGCTGATTCCGGTAAGCCAGCCACGTCAGACATCCAGCGCAGAACTTGGTTCTCGGCGGAAATTGAACCTGCTGCTTCCAGCCAAGAGATCCCTTGAATCGAGGCACAGGAAACAATCATGTCGAATAGCAGTGCTGCTTTAGTGGGTGCAGTTGGAATGAATGCCATAAAGCGAGGACTATCACCCGAGACTACGGCTCGAGAAATCACTTCATCATAAAGTTTCAGGATCTCTGTCGCTGAATTTCCTTCGGGTTTGATTAGCCCAGAAAGCGCCTGAGCCAGCTCCTTTGGGTCACCTGGAAAATCAAGTGGGACATCCGGCATCGAGAGCCGATCCCGCATGTATTCAAAAACTTGTTTTGTTAACTCTGCATCAAATAGATGCATTGAGTTCGGATTTAATTCACTTGCACCAGACATTGAAACCGCCAATGACTAGGTCTATGAACCGCCGATCTCACATTAGCCAGCAGGGTTTTCACGACCACCCCTATGTTAGTGGCTACAAACTAAAAAACATCTGGTGGGTTGTAACGGCCCCAAACTTCGCGCAACGCATCTGCAACTTCGCCGCCACTAGCCTTAGCTGCCAGGGCTTCTTTCATTGGATACATTACGTTTTCGGAAGATTCAGCCGCCAGCTTTAAAGAATCAAGTGCGCGAGTCACATCGGCATTGTTTCGGGAATCTCGAATCGCCTGCAGGCGAGCAACTTGCTGCTCCCCAATTGCTGGATCTACTCGAAGTGGTTCGTACTTTTCTTCAACATCAATTGCAAATTTGTTAACACCAACCACGGTTCGCTCACCCTTATCAATTTGCAGGGCGTAATCGTAAGCGCTGGTTTCGATTTCATTCTTTTGGAACCCCACTTCAATTGCCTTAGCAGCGCCACCAAAATCTTCAACCTTGCCCATTAATTGCAAAATTTCGGCTTCAAGTTCATCTGTCATTGCTTCAATAACGTAAGAGCCAGCGAATGGATCCACAGTTGCGGTCACGTCAGTCTCATACGCCAGGACCTGTTGCGTGCGAAGTGCAAGTCTGGCAGCTTTTTCAGTTGGTAAAGCAATTGCTTCGTCAAAAGAATTGGTATGGAGTGACTGGGTGCCACCAAAAACTGCAGCCAAACCTTGAATTGCCACTCGAACCAGATTCACTTCAGGTTGCTGAGCAGTTAACTGCACACCTGCAGTTTGAGTATGGAATCTAAGCATTTGGCTCTTTGGATTTGTTGCCTTGAATTCATCTTTCATGATTCGAGCCCAAATTCGACGGGCTGCTCGGAATTTGGCGATTTCTTCCAGAATCGTAGTTCGTGAAACAAAGAAGAATGCCAAGCGTGGTGCAAAATCATCGACGTTCATGCCAGCGCCAATTGCAGCTCGGACATACTCAATGCCATTAGAGAGTGTGAATGCAATTTCTTGCGCAGGCGTAGCACCAGCTTCACCCATGTGATATCCCGAAATTGAAATGGTATTCCAACGTGGAATTTCTTTTGCGCAGTATTCAAAAATGTCAGTGGTTAACCGTAACGAGGCTGCTGGCGGATAAATGTAAGTCCCGCGTGAAATATATTCCTTAAGGACGTCATTCTGGATTGTTCCATTAAGTGCAGCTCCGGCAATGCCTTCGCCTTCGGCTACCAACTGGTACATCAGCAAAAGTGTTGAGGCTGGCGAATTGATCGTCATTGATGTTGATACCTGATCCAGTGGAATCCGATCAAATAAAATTTTCATGTCTTCGACGGTGTCGATCGCAACACCAACCTTGCCAACTTCGCCTTGTGCTAATTGATGATCAGAGTCATAACCCATTTGGGTAGGTAAGTCGAAAGCAACACTAAGTCCAGTTGTTCCGGCTGCAAGCAGTTGGTGGTACCGCTCATTGGATTCTGCTGCCGTGCCGAACCCCGCATATTGCCGCATGGTCCAAGGCCGCCCGGTGTACATACTTGGATAGACACCACGAGTGAACGGAAACTTTCCAGGTTCACCTAATTCAACCGCTGGATCCCAGCCATCACGTGATTGCGGCCCATATACCGAATCAATTGGTAGCCCTGACTGTGTAATCCCCATAAGTAGAGGTTAGTCCGCTTTACGGAGTCCGATTGTGCGTCCTAGCCATACCAGCGGATCATATTTCTCATCAACAACGCGTTCCTTCATAGGAATGATTGCATTGTCAGTGATCTTGATGTGTTCTGGACACACTGCAGTACAGCACTTGGTGATGTTACACATACCGAGACCGTGTTCTTCTTGAGCTTCGCGCTTACGATCACGTTGATCCAGTGGATGCATTTCTAGTTCGGCAAGACGAATGAAGAACCGAGGTCCAGCAAAGGACTCCTTGTTTTCTTCATGGTCACGGATAACGTGGCAAGTGTCTTGGCACAAGAAGCACTCGATGCACTTGCGGAACTCTTGGCTACGCTGCACATCAATTTGTTCCATACGGTATTCGCCTGGCTTTAAGTTATCTGGTCCCTTAAATGCAGGAATCTCACGAGCTTTCTTATAGTTGAAAGATACGTCTGCAACCAGATCCTTGATAACTGGGAAAGCACGTAGAGGCGTTACCGTTACCTGTTCATCTTCGGCAAAAGTATTCATGCGAGTCATGCACATCAGACTTGGTTTACCGTTGATTTCAACGCTGCAAGATCCACACTTGCCAGCTTTGCAATTCCAGCGCACGGCTAGATCTGGAGCTTCGGTTGCCTGAAGACGATGAATTACGTCAAGTACAACTTCGCCTTCACTAACTTCAACTTTGTGTTCTTCAAGTTCACCGGCTTCGCTGTTACCGCGCCAAATTCGCATTGATGCTACGTGACCCATTAGTTGCCTCCCATTCCAAGCTGCACGAGTTCTTCTGGCAGCAGGTACTTCTTTAATTCTTCAACGTCAAAGAGTTCAGCCAATTCTTTTGGCATCGGTGGAAGTGACTGGCGCTCAGTATTTACTTTTGAGCCATCCCATGACGTGATTACGTGGATTACACGCCAAGTTGGATCCATAGTTGGGAAGTCATCGCGGGTGTGGCCACCGCGTGATTCTTCACGTTCCATAGCTGACTTTGCGACCGCTTCACTGACTAGAAGCATGTTCATCAAGTCAAGGGCGATGTGCCAACCTGGATTGAACTTGGTGTCACCAATGACGCTCACATGCTTTGCGCGCTCTTTCATGGCTTCCAGCTTTTCGATTGCTTCGCGCATTTCCGCGTCTACCCGGATGATTCCTACTAAGTCATTCATCATCTGTTGAAGTTCGTAATGAACTGCGTAAGCATTTTCCTTGCTGTCTCCCTTGAATGGAGCCAGTGCAGCAGCTAAGGCACGATCGATTTCGGATTGTTCTAGCTTTGGCTTGGCAGCAAGAGCGTTAACGTACTCGCTTGCGCCAACTCCTGCGCGGCGACCAAACACCAAAAGGTCAGAAAGTGAGTTTCCACCCAGACGGTTTGAGCCATGCATGCCACCAGCAACTTCGCCCGCAGCAAATAGGCCAGGTACGCCAGTTGCAGCGCCACTGTCTGGATCTACCTGAACGCCACCCATTACGTAGTGGCAAGTTGGTCCAACTTCCATCGCCTGCTTGGTGATGTCTACGTCAGCAAGTTCCTTGAACTGGTGCCACATAGATGGCAGGCGGGCTTTGATAACCTCAGGAGCTAGACGTGTTGAAACATCAAGGAATACACCGCCGTGCGGAGAACCTCTGCCGGCTTTGACTTCAGTGTTAATTGCGCGCGCAACTTCATCACGGGGCAGCAATTCAGGAGGACGACGGTTATTTTCTTGATCGGCATACCAACGATCAGCTTCCTCTTCGGTGTCTGCGTATTGCTTTACGAACACCGGAGGAATGTAATCGAACATAAAGCGTCGACCATCTGAGTTACGAAGCACACCACCATCGCCACGCACAGATTCAGTAACCAAGATGCCTTTAACGCTTAGTGGCCAAACCATGCCGGTTGGGTGGAACTGGATGAACTCCATGTGCATCAGGTTTCCGCCAGCCTTAAGGGCTAATGCGTGACCGTCGCCAGTACCTTCCCAGGAATTAGAAGTTACCTTGAATGATTTGCCGATACCACCAGTTGCGAGCACAACCGCTGGTGCTTCGAATACCACAAAATCGCCGGATTCACGCCAGTAGCCAAGTGCGCCAGAAACTTTGCCATCGGTTTTAAGAATTTCAGTGATGGTTAGTTCGGCAAAAACTTTGATCTTTGATTCGTAATCGCCAGTTTCAGCAAAGTCTTCTTGCTGTAACGAAACGATTTTTTGTTGCATGGTTCGAATTAATTCCAAGCCAGTGCGGTCACCTACGTGAGCTAGACGTGGATACTCGTGTCCACCGAAGTTTCGTTGGCTAATTTTGCCTTCTGGAGTGCGGTCAAAAAGGGCGCCATAAGTTTCAAGTTCCCAAACCCGATCTGGGGATTCCTTGGCGTGAAGTTCTGCCATGCGCCAGTTGTTCTGGAACTTGCCACCGCGCATAGTGTCACGGAAGTGAACCATCCAATTGTCTTTGCTATTGACGTTGCCCATGCTGGCAGCAATGCCGCCTTCAGCCATCACAGTATGTGCCTTACCAAACAAAGACTTACAGATGATTGCAGTACGCAAGCCACTTGCCCGTGCTTCGATTGCAGCGCGCAGACCAGCGCCACCAGCACCGATTATTACAACGTCGTATTCGTGACGCTCAAGTTCAGCCATGAGTGTTCAAGTCCCCTTAGAAGAAGTAGATGTTTGTGATTTGGCCTGTTGCGACACTGCGGACATACAAGTCACACAGAGCAACGCCAATCAGCGAAACCCAGGCAAACTTTGGATGATGTGGATTAAGAGTTGAAACAAATGTCCATGCCTTGTAACGGTACGGATGCTTACTGAAATGCTTCAAGCGACCACCAATTGCGTGACGGCAGGAATGGCAAGAAAGTGAATACATCCAAAGGAAAATCGCGTTAGCAAGTAGTACGACAGTTCCAACGCTCATACCAAAGCCACCCTCTTTACCCTTGAATGCCAAAATCGCATCGTAAGTCAAGATCACGTTGAAAATAAGTCCGGCAAAGAAGAAATAACGATGTGAATTCTGAAGTAGCAATGGCTGACGAGTTTCACCTGTGTATGTCTTGTGTGGTTCAGCTACGGAACAAGCAGGTGGTGACATCCAAAACGCACGGTAGTAAGTCTTGCGATAGTAGTAGCAAGTTAAGCGAAAGCCAAGTGGGAAAACCAAAATTAACAGCGCTGGCGAAATTGAATACCAATCACCAAATGGGGTACCAAACATGGCCGCTTCAGGTGGGCAAGAAGTCGCAAGACACGGTGAGTAAAACGGGGAAACTAGATGGTCAACGTAATAAAAATCATTTTCAAATGCTCGCCATGTTGAGTAAACAATGAACGCCAAAAGAACAACGACTGAAATCAGTGGCTCTACCCACCATTTGTCAGTCCGTAAATGTCTAAATCCGATTTTTGCTCGACCTGGCGCCGAGACACCATTTTCCATTGATTTAACAGCCATAGCCAGAAGTTTATGGTCTGTGGCTCAAGCCTGCAGGAGAGCATAGGTAAATCGATTGTGATATGTCGCACATGACTACCGAGTTAGGACTTGGACCTAGTTTTACCGCAAGAGGGCCGTTGCTAAATCTGAAACTTCGCTGACGATTTCCACAGCACCTGCGGACTCGAGTTCAGCCCGATCTCCGTAGCCGAAGAGCACGCCAATCCCAGGAATTCCATGTTCTTTTGCTCCCAGGATGTCGTGCTCCCGATCTCCGATCATCACAACGGACGTTACATCGCCTACTCGCAACTCGGCCAGGGCATGTCCAATTACCAGTGACTTGGTGCCTCGCAGTTCGCCAGTTTCATCGGACCCTGCAATCACATCAAAGAAGTGATCCATGTTGAAGTGCTGCAAAATATTAACTGCTGCATAATCAACTTTCGAAGTAGCCACAGCCAAGCGCTTGCCGTCTGATACCAGTCTGGCTAGCAATTCTGGGATTCCAGGATAAACGGAATTTTCGTAAGCACCAGTTTCGTTGTAGTACTCACGATAGAGGCGTACCGCTTCAGGAGTATCCGATTCCGGCATTCCGGCATAGTCGCTAAACGAAGTCCAAAGTGGCGGGCCAAGATATTTTTTGAGTTCATCATCACTTGGCTTTGGGAATCCCATTTTTTCCAAAGCGTACAAAACTCCGTTAGCAACACCAAGTCCACTGTCAGTTAGTGTGCCATCAAGATCGAAAAGTACGACGTCCCAACTCATACGTTGCTCACGATCATGGACGGACGAATCCGAGTTTGTCGTATACGTCTGAGAGAGTCTTTGCCGCAATCTCGCGAGCGCGTACCGCACTCTTTCGCATTAGATTTTCTAATTCACTGGGGTCAGTCATGTAGGAATCAACCTTAGCTTGGTAAGGCTCGACAAAACTTAATACTGCTGCTGCGGTTTCTTTCTTTAAGTCGCCATACATCCGACCTTCAAAACTTGTTACTAAGTCAGTAACCGAAGTACCCGTGTAGGCCGACATGATTGTTAGCAAGTTTGATACACCTGCTTTTTTCGCTAGATCAAATGCAACTACTGAATCTGAATCCGTAACCGCTGACTTGATTTTCTTTTCGGTGGTTTTCAAAGGATCCAACAAATTGATACAGCCTGATGGTGAGGACTTGCTCATCTTTGCAGTTGGATCTTGTAAGTCCTGAATCTTTGCAGTGCCTTTAACAATATGTGCTTCGGGAACTGTGAATGTGTCACCAAAGCGACCGTTGAATCGAATTGCCAAGTCGCGAGTCAGTTCTAAGTGCTGGCGCTGGTCTTCACCGACAGGAACCGCGTTTGCTTGATAAAGCAAAATATCAGCAGCCTGCAGAATTGGATACGTCAGTAAACCAACGCTGGCGGTTGCAGCGCCACCTTTTGCAGACTTGTCTTTGAACTGAGTCATGCGATTTGCTTCGCCTAAGCCAGTGATTGAAGACATAACCCACATCAACTGGGCATGTTCGGGCACATGGCTTTGCACAATCAGAGTCGATTTATTTGGATCGATTCCTAGCGCAAGTAACTGCGCGTATGACAGCAGAGTTCGATTGCGCAGAGTTGTTGGATCTTGCTCAACGGTAATTGCATGCATGTCGGCAATGAAGTAAACACATTCATGGGTTTCTTGCATTGCAACCCAATTTTGTAACGCGCCTAGGTGGTTACCAACATGGAAACTATCCGAAGTTGGCTGAATGCCCGATAAAACGCGTAGTGTCATTCCCCTATTGTGGCAGAGCGAACGACTCGGATCCGGGACACCCTTCGGCCATCCATTTCCAATACCGTCAAAGATCCAGCATCAATCACAATCTCATCGCCCACCATTGGAATCCGCCCAAGCTGGGCAGCCATAAATCCAGCCGCTGTGTCGTATGGTCCTTCTGGCAATTCCATAAGAGTTTCCTCAGAGAAGTCATCAAGATTTAGTAGACCGTCAACAACTACGTCTTTACCTGGCGGGATTACACCCTCTGATGCATCAGTGTCATATTCATCTCGAATGTCACCAATAAGCTCTTCGACCAAGTCTTCCATTGTGATGATTCCTGCGGTGCCACCATATTCATCAACCACAATGGCCATGTGCGCATTAGTTGCGCGCATATCAGTAAGCGCCGGAATGACTCGTTTGGTTCCTGGCAACCTGGCAACATCTCGCACTAAGTCACCAACACGAATCGAGCGCTCGCGGATCTCTGGATCCAGCAGGTCGCGAACATGAACGAATCCCAAAACATCATCTTCAGAATCATCTGACACTGGGTAACGCGAGTGCGGCTTATCGGCAACAATCTTCACTGCCTTGTATACCGGTAGGTCGGAGTCAAGAAATGCGACCTCAGTTCGCGGAATCATAATCTCGCGAATCTCACGATCACCAGCTTCGAATACATCATCAATGAGTTCTCGTTCGGCATGCGTCAAATCCTCATGCATAGCAACCATGCCGCGAAGTTCTTCGCCCGAAATCTGCTCTTTACCAGCTCGCGGGTCACCGCCTAGTATCCGCAACAAGGCATCTGACGAATGCGAAAGTAACCAAATAAACGGTGAAGTTATTTTGGCCATTAAGTCAACGGGGGTTACCAGTAAAAGCGCGTACCGTTCTGCATGCTGAATCGCTAACCGTTTTGGAGTTAGTTCGCCAATCACAAGTGACAGATAGGCGATCAGCAGTGTTGCCAATATGAATGCAATGGTTTCGGCGACACCTTTACTTAATCCCCAAGTGACTAGCTGGGGAGCGAATGTTGGAACTATGCGGGAAGCACCGTAACCAGCTGATAAAAATCCAGCCAATGTCACGCCAACTTGAACTGCGCCGAGGAATCGATTTGGGTTGCGCATCAACTTTTCAAGACGACGGCCACGACGGCCACTGGCGGCTAGTTTCTTAACTTGACTATCTCGAAGTGTGATTAAGGCCGTTTCAGCTGCAGCAAATACGCCACCAACTACGGTGAACAGCAAGACGATTGCCATCGTCTGCCAAAGAGTCCCCATGGCTAGAGTCTACAAGTTAAATTTTGCCGTAACTGGAGCATGATCACTCCATCGTTGGGCATACGAATCTGCTCTGCCAACCACAATATCTTTGCAATGTGGCGCAAGCAACGAATTAGCAATATGGTAATCAATGCGCCAACCAGCATTGTTATCAAAAGCCTGACCTCGCCAAGACCACCAGGTGTACGGACCTTCAACTTCGCCAGCATGCTTGCGGCCTAAGTCAACTACCCCAACTTTGTCGAACCACTTATCAAAGTAGGCACGTTCTTCGGGAAGGAACCCCGCATTAGTTACATTGCCTTTCCAATTTTTAATGTCAAGTTCACGATGACCAACATTAAAGTCGCCACAAGCAAGAAAGAGTTCATCCGCTTTTTGTGCCGCTTGAAACTTCTTGGTCATGGCTTCTAGAAAACGATACTTTTCTTGTTGAACTGGTTTTTCAGCATCGCCCGAATGCACATAAACCGAGCAAATAGTCATTGGGCCTTTTTTAGTTTCAATTTCGGCCTGCACCCAACGTCCAGTTTCGGCAAATTCTTTTGGCCCGACTCCAGTTTTGATTTTGCTCAATTTCTTAGTGCTCAGAATTGCCACGCCAGCATGCCCGAGTCGAGCGCTGGAATCATGGGCTACGTGCAAGTCAGACAATCCGGCAGCGGCAAGCACTTCATGTAATTGATCTGTAGTGGCTCTGACTTCCTGCAAGCAAACCACTTCGGCATTGCCCGAATCTAGTTGGCTCTTGATCCAATCAAATCCGCCACGCTTTAATGCAGCACGTACGCCGTTTGTATTCGCTGAAATAACGCCGAGCATAAATTACGCCGACATAGCTTTCTGCAGATTTTCGTTGATCGCAGCTAAGAATTCTTCAGTTGTTTGGTAAGGCTGTTCTTTGCTAATCAATAACGCAAGATCTTTTGTCATCTTGCCACTTTCAACCGTTTCAATGCAGACGCGCTCAAGAGTCTCGGCAAACTTTGTAACCTCTGGTGTGCCATCGAGCTTGCCACGATGTGCCAAACCTTGCGTCCAAGCGAAAATCGAAGCAATGGGATTGGTTGAGGTTGGCTTACCTTGCTGATGTTGACGGTAATGGCGAGTAACAGTGCCATGGGCTGCTTCAGCTTCAACAGTTTGGCCATCTGGAGTCATTAAAACGGAAGTCATTAGTCCTAGTGAGCCAAAACCTTGGGCCACAGTGTCAGATTGCACGTCACCGTCATAGTTCTTGCAAGCCCAGACATAGCCACCTTCCCACTTAAGTGCGGAGGCAACCATGTCATCGATCAAACGATGTTCGTAAGTTAGGCCAGCAGCATCGAAGTCGGTTTTGAATTCGGTTTCAAATACGTCCTGGAAGATATCTTTGAACTGACCGTCGTAGGCCTTCAAGATCGTGTTCTTGGTGGAAAGATAAACCGGGTAATTGCGGGATAAGCCATAGCGAAGTGATGCTCGCGCAAACTCGCGAATAGATTCATCCAAGTTGTACATACCCATAGCAACACCAGAGCTTGGGAAATCAAAGATGTTCAATTCCATTGGCTCTCCGCCATCGGCCGGAGTAAACGTCATAGTTAATGAGCCAGCACCAGGAATCTTTACATCTGTTGCCTTGTACTGATCGCCAAAGGCATGACGACCAACAATGATTGGCTTAGTCCAGCCAGGCACCAACCTTGGGATGTTGCTAATGATGATTGGTTCGCGGAAAATCACGCCACCAAGAATGTTACGAATGGTTCCATTGGGCGATTTCCACATTTTCTTCAGGCCAAATTCTTCGACGCGTGCTTCATCTGGAGTAATCGTCGCACACTTGATTCCCACACCATGCTTTTTGATTGCGTTAGCTGCATCGATGGTTACTTGGTCATCAGTAGCATCCCGATTTTCCATACCTAAGTCGTAGTAATCGATATTGACATCCAAATAAGGCAAAATCAGTTGCTCTTTAATGAAAGACCAGATGATACGAGTCATCTCGTCGCCATCAAGATCTACAACAGTTCCTTGTACTTTAATTTTTGACATTTGATTTTCCTTAATGGATGTCGAATAAGACTTAGAGGCCAGCAACGTCAGCTTGTTTTTCGCGAACTGCAACGGATGCTGCCTTTAATTCAGATAGTTCAGAGTCAGTAAGTTTTGTTTCGACAACTTTCCTGACGCCGCACTTACCAATTTGAGCTTCGACACCAAGGTAAACACCCTCGATGCCATATTCGCCATCAACCCAAGCACAAACTGGCATTACTGCACCAGAGTCTTCAATTACCGCTTTAGCCATTCGAGCTGCTGCGGCAGAAGGTGCGTAGTAAGCAGATCCAGTCTTTAGTAATGCAACAACTTCTGCGCCACCGTTGCGAGTGCGAACTACAAGTTCTTCAATCTTTTCGGCCGGCAACAAATCAGCAAGTGGCTTGCCATCTACTGTGCAACGTGATGGGACTGGAACCATGGTGTCGCCATGGGAGCCAAGCGTAAGAGTCTGTACTGATGCAACTGGGACGTTAAGTTCTTCAGCCACAAAATGTGTGAAGCGTGCGGTGTCCAACATGCCAGCTTGACCAAGTACGCGCTCTTTCGGGAAGCCACTGGCAAGTTGAGTGAGCGCAGTCATTTCATCAAGTGGATTTGAAACCACAATGATGACTGAATTTGGTGCATGCTTAGCAATGTTTTCGGCAACACCGCGAACGATTTTTGCATTAGTTTCGATTAGATCCATACGGCTCATACCTGGCTTACGAGGCAGCCCAGCAGTGATGATCACAACGTCAGAGCCGGCAATTGCTTCGTAGCCACCACCATCAACTGTTGTGGTCTGGCCAACAATTTTGGTTTCAAAACCTTCGATTGATCGTGACTGATTCATATCAAGGGCCAAGCCTTCTGACTTTCCCTCGAGGATGTCAGTTAAGACAACTGTGTCAACAATGTTGTATTCAGCAATACGTTGCGCGGTTGTTGATCCGTAGAAACCAGCACCTACGACAGTAACTTTGCCAGCCATGAAAAATTCCTTTATGTGAAAGTATCTTGACGTCAAGACACTTTAATCTTACTCCCCATTCCAGCTTGTCGGGAATCTGGATGTGGGGTACCTATTTATAGGGGCCGTTCAGTACAGTACAAAGATTGGGTTCAATGATTCATTTCCGGAGGCTTCTATGATCGATTACCAGAAATATGAAGTACTAACTTTTGATTGCTACGGCACCCTAATTGATTGGGAGTCTGGAATTCTGGCTGGTATTCGGGCAACTCTTGGGTCTGAGGTGGCTGACGCGACTGACGCTGAATTGCTAAGTGAGTTCTCCACACATGAACACGATGCTGAAGTGCCATACAAGGGATACCGCGAAGTGCTTGGACTGACCTTGCGCATGCTGGCTTCGGCCCGTGGAATTACAACAACCGCAGAGCAAGAAGCACAATTTGGTGGCAGCGTCGTTGATTGGCCGGTATTCCCAGATTCACATGACGCTTTAGTTGAACTTCAAAAACACTTCAAGCTTGTAGTAATTACAAATTGCGATGATGACCTATTCGCAGCATCTGCTGATCGTCTTGGTATCAAATTCGATGAAGTAGTCACTGCCCAGCAAGTTGGTTCGTATAAGCCAAACATTGAAAACTTTCACTTTGCTCATGAAAAAATCGAACGCACCCTTGGTGTCACTAAGGATCTAATTCTGCACGTAGCCCAGAGCTTGTTTCATGATCATGGTCCAGCCAAAAGCATCGGAATGACTACGGTTCACATAAGTCGGCGAGGAAATGGCGCAGCACCTGTGGCAAGTGCAACGCCGGACCAAGTGTTCCCAGACATGAAATCTTTCGCTGCAGCTGTTAGTGGCGCCTAGTTTTCTTTTTGCCGCTGGCAAGGACTACTGCGGCTCCAGTAATTGAAATTCCAAGAAGTAGTTGCCAAGTTATATTTGTAGTTGCAGTTGGGAAAAGTACATCCATCAGAATTGCTCCCGATAACTGACCAACCACGGATGTAAGAGTGAACAGAAAAACTCCAAGGGTCTTTGCCATAAAAGCTGCAGTCAAAACAAACAGCACGCCAAATGGTCCACCGAGCCAAATTATTGGGTTCTCCCATGGCATCGGCGGAACGTTAAACCCTTGCGGGCTTATCTGCTG
Organism: Actinomycetota bacterium; assembly: GCA_947491175.1. Taxonomy (GTDB): domain Bacteria; phylum Actinomycetota; class Actinomycetes; order S36-B12; family UBA5976; genus UBA5976. The sequence goes on along the minus strand of CANLIF010000001.1, from coordinate 19,827 downwards.
CTTAATGCCGTAGACAACTACCAATGTTAAGAATCCAACAATGAAGTTAACAAGAGTCGCTGCTGCTGGTTGCCCTGTTTGATTTGCAATCTGACCATTTAGCGCTGGCTGAGTAGAAACTAGTGCACCGGCAGCAAATGAAATCAAGACTGCACCAAATGCGAACTGGCCAGTTGAATCCTGGCCAAGCACTGAAACCAAAACTCCAACGATGCCTAAAATAGCCGCACCGACTCTCATGAGTGTTACTGGCTGTTTTCCAGCAGGCCCAATTCCAGATTTATCTACAAGTAGCGCGGCAGAAGTTTGTCCGGCCACTGCAGCGACAGTAAAAATAGCCACTCCAACAACTTGCACCAAACTGCTTTGGCTGGCGACAAAAAATGCACCAGAAAGTCCACCAATTAATTGCCAACGCTTAAGTTTTCCTTCACGCACCAAGCGAGGGATACTGGTGAATCCTTTTCGGATGGCACGACTGAATATCATCATTAGCGCCAGAACTATCAGACCGGTCGTGAAATTAATTAGAGCGGTGATCAATGGATTTTCAGTGTAAATATTCAATTCACTGTTGATGGAGGATTGCGCGGTAATAATAATGGATGCAATGAAAGTTATAACAATATGCGAGAACTTAACTTTTACTTGAAGTGCTGAGTCAGTTGTCATTAAATTAGTTACTTCCTTGAGGCACTACAAGGGCCAAGATTAAAAGAAATGTTCCAAGTGTTGCCATGACCGTTAGATCTACTCGGCGCTTTCGAATTCTAAGAAGCCCAGCCGCTGAATCTGACAAATTTAGTCGTAAGAAAAACGCAAGTAAAACACTCAGTGATAGCAAGATTGCGCCAAATCGAAAATCAACATAAATGACAACAACCAGTGCGGCCAAGATTCCTAAATAAACACTCAGGATTGGCCATTGTTGCTTTACCAAGGTTTTCATAACTTGCCCATCTTGCCACTGTTTAATGGTTCACGGTGGGATGCAGGTAAAGACTGTAATTTAATGGAAGAAATGCCTAGTCCCAGTAAAGTACATGGTGATTCCTGCGGTATTGGCCGCTTCGATTACTTCAGCGTCTCGCACTGATCCACCGGGTTGAACCACGGCACAAATTCCCGCGCTCAGTAAAACTTCTATGCCATCTGGAAACGGGAAGAATGCGTCGCTAGCAGCCACACTATTTTTTGCACGTTCCACACCAGCTCTGGAAACTGCGAGCCGGGCCGAGTCCACGCGATTTACTTGTCCCATTCCGATCCCAACGGCAGCTAGATCTTTAGCCAGCAAAATTCCATTCGACTTAACGCATCGCGATGCGCGCCAAGCAAACTCTAAGTCCGCCAAAGTTGCAGGATCCGTTGCAAGTCCTGAAACTAATTTCCAACTCGATACTGCATCACCCGGACTTTGAAATCTGTCTTGAGATTGTAAAAGCATTCCGCCAGATATTGGTCTCATTTCAGAATGAACGTTTTCACTTGGCGCAACTACTTTCAAAATTCGAATGTTAGCTTTCTCGCGAAGGACAGCAAGTGCTTCACTATCAAAATCTGGTGCCACAATAACTTCGGTGAATACCTCGGAGACTGCAATTGCCATTTCTTTTGTTACCTTTTGATTTGATGCGATTACCCCCCCAAATGCAGATACTGGATCAGTGGCATTGGCCTTTCGGTAAGCCTGAGCAATATCTTTATCGCTTGCAATTCCACATGGATTCGCATGTTTAATGATTGCAACGGTTGGCGCCTTGTGGTCGTACGCAGCGCGATATGCGGAATCAGCATCAACAAAGTTGTTGTAAGACATTTCCTTGCCATGAAGCTGTTCCGCCTGAGCAATTCCAGGCTCACCAAACTTTGCAACATAAAGTGACGCATCCTGATGTGGATTTTCGCCATAACGCAAGGTTTGGGCACGTTCCCACACTCCACCAAACCATGCCGGGAAGCCAACTTGCGAAGGGTCTGAATCTGGCAAAACTACCGAAGCTAGCCAGCTTGAAACGGCCACGTCATATTGCGCAACATGCTGAAATGCAAAAGTTGCAAGAGCTACCCGTTGCGGTTTTGTAAATCCATCTTTTCTAACCGCGGCAAGCACAGATTCGTAAGACAGTGGATCAACTACGACGGCAACGTTGGCGTGATTCTTGGCACTTGCTCGAACCATTGCCGGTCCGCCGATGTCAATTTGCTCAATACATTCTTCGATACTGCCACCGGATGCCACAGTTTGGGCAAATGGATAAAGGTTTACAACAACTAACTCAAATGCCTCGATGCCAAGTTCCAAAAGTTGGGCAACATGCTCAGGTTTGCGCACATCTGCAAGTAGTCCGCCATGAATCTTTGGGTGCAAAGTTTTCACACGACCATCTAGTGATTCTGGGAATCCAGTTACATCTTTAACTTCAGTTACTGGGATGCCAAGTGCCGCGATTGTTGCAGCCGTGCTGCCAGTAGAAACTATTTTTACCCCAGCTTCATGAAGTCCTTGGGCAAGTTCGGTCAATCCCGTTTTGTCGTAGACACTGATAAGGGCTCGAGTGACTTTGCGAGTTTGCGTCATCTCAGAGTCACCTTTCCTTGGGCAAAGTCACTAACTGTTGATACCAATAGTTCGCGTTCGGCTTGCTTAATGCGTTCATGAAGTGACTCTTGCGTGTCACCTGGCTCAACCTTAACTCTGGTCTGAGCAATTACTTCACCAGTGTCAACGCCTTTATCCACGAAGTGAATCGTTGTGCCAGTTTCAGTAACTCCAGCAGCAAGCGCATCTCGCACGGCGTGAGCACCAGGGAAATCTGGAAGTAAGGCTGGGTGGGTATTTATAATTTTGCCCTGATGGAATCGCAATACAACTGGTCCAAGAATCTTCATAAATCCAGCACAAACAATTAGTGAAGGCTTTAGCCGGCTAAGTTCGGTAGCCAGATTCTGGTCCCACTTAACTCGATCATCAAGAAATGGGACAACAGTTACTGGGACGTCTAATTCGCGGGCGCGTTCGCAGGCCGGAACCTGCGCCTCAGCAATGAGCCCAACGATATGAATTCCGATTTGGTCGGCATGTTTTGCCAGGGCCGTAAACAACGTGCCAGCACCAGAAGCCAACACAACTACGCGAAAATCCGCCACCGTTTCAGTCTATTTTGTAATAGCTTCGCGGTTAGACCAATAGTGAAGAAGAGACATAACGGTACGAGGTAAAACCAGACTTAGTAGTGCTGAAAGGCCACAAACTGAGATTGCCGCAAACGCCATTTGAGCAGGCATCGGCCCGATGAACTTTAGATATCCCGTGCCAAGGGAGCCACTTGAAATACTTGCGGCCAGCCAAATCAAAACCGAAAGCAAACTGATCGAAATAGCCAAAGTGACTAATTCCCGCCACCGCACCACAAAAGAAAGTGTGGAAGGGAGTGACTCACCTTGTGCTGACCATCTTTCTCGAGGAATCAAGAAATACATGATGACCCCTATCAGAATTGGAATCAAAATAAAGTACGAGGCAAATGATGCTGACTCACTTGGCAGAATAGAAAGCAAAGGAAATGCGGGTAGCGCTCCTGGGCTGGCATTTTCCAGAGTCACAACTCCGCCTCCGAGCGTGATTCCTGGGCCTAACAAATATGACATCGCCCAAACATTTACTGTTGGTAAATATCCAATTCCCAAAAGGGTCATGAAGAACCCATCAATAAATCCAGGAGCCATGAGTGTTGTGACTGCACGCAACTGATCCCAATTCAAAATAAGGGAAACTAAAATTAAAAGCGATCCGGCAGCGAACAAAAGTCCAAAGGCAATTAGCGCCGGTCTGATGCCATCGATAAATAGTTTTGGTAATGCATCCGTCAAAATTGTTCGTGATGGTGCAAAGGTAATAACACAAGTGGTAGTTACAGCAAGTGCGACAATCAGCGAGTGCAAAAATGTTGAAGTTAGGTCAGTGTGTAGATCGTCGGTTGAAGAAATCAATCCAACAAGTGCTGCGAAAACTGAGTAGAGAATACTTACCGAAATTGCGACCCGAACAAATTCAATCGCAGTTTTAGGCCGGGAGCTCTTCAGCGCCCAGTGCATTGCCTTCCATAAAATTAGAACTGGCACCACCAAAAATCCCCAAGGAAGAACTCCGATTGTGGTCGTCCCGATGACAATCGGAGTTAAATGCAATACCTCCCAGGCGATGCCAGCGGCTCGAAGCACCTGCAGCGTTGATTCGCTGCCATGAGCTGCAAATAGCCACGCAGCCATGATGAAACCTAAAGTGAAAATGTAGCCAATAACAACGCAAACGCCGGCGGCAATTGCCCCGGCAATCAATGGTGGGTAGTGATTGATGTGATCTTCTGGTACTGGGCGACGCCACTGACGATTCGGAGCGCCCGCTGGTCGCTTGCGAGGAAGATCGTTAGTCACACTTAAAATCGTCCCAGTTCAGCCTAAAAAAAGCTGATTCGACACGAATTAAAGGCTGGCTAAGACTTCCCGAACAAGTCTGGCTGCTTCACTTGGAGTTTTTCCAACTCGAACGCCGACCGCTTCTAGCGCATCTTTTTTCGCAGCTGCAGTTCCAGATGAACCCGACACAATTGCACCGGCATGACCCATAGTTTTGCCTTCGGGCGCAGTGAAGCCTGCGACATATCCGATGACTGGTTTAGTTACATTGTCTTTGATAAATGCAGCAGCCCGCTCCTCAGCGTCACCACCAATTTCACCAATCATCACAATTACTTGAGTTTCAGGATCTGCTTCAAATGCCGCAAGGCAATCAATGTGTGTTGTTCCAATAATTGGATCGCCACCGATACCTACGCAACTTGAAAAACCAAGATCCCTTAACTCAAACATCATTTGATAAGTAAGCGTGCCTGACTTGCTCACTAGGCCGATGCGTCCCTTTTGCGTAATGTCACCGGGAATGATGCCAGCGTTCGATACTCCTGGGCTAATCAAGCCAGGGCAGTTTGGCCCAACTAATCGAGTCTTGCCTGAATTTTCGGCGTATTGAAAAAACGCTGCAGTGTCATGCACTGGAATTCCTTCAGTAATTACCACGCACAGTGGGATTGCTGCATCGACCGCTTCAATGACTGCCGCTTTCGCGAACTTAGGTGGCACAAAAACCACCGAGACATTAGCGCCTGTTGCTGCCATGGCTTCGCCAACATTGTTGAACACCGGGATGCCGTCAACTTCTTGACCACCCTTACCTGGCGTTACGCCAGCAACAACATTTGTGCCACTGGCCACCATTCGTCGAGTGTGCTTTGTGCCTTCCGAGCCAGTCATTCCTTGAACTAAAACTTTGCTATCTGCAGTCAGAAAAATTGCCATCAGAAGTCCTACTTACCTGCAGCTAGTTGGGCAACGCGTCTGGCTGCGTCATCCATGGTTTCAACACGTTCAATCAAGGCAATGCCAGACTCATCCAGAATGCGACGACCTTCGACAGCATTGTTTCCATCAATGCGACACACAATCGGCTTGGTAATTGGTTCGCCACGATTGGCAAGCATTGCAACTGCCTGCACAATTCCGTTGGCAACTGCATCACAAGCTGTAATTCCACCGAATACGTTTACGAATACTGCCTTGACATCTGGATCACCTAAAACGATATCTAAACCATTTGCCATAACTTGTGCGCTGGCACCGCCGCCAATGTCAAGGAAGTTTGCTGGCTTAACTCCACCAAACTCTTCACCTGCATAAGCAACTACATCAAGAGTGGACATAACCAAACCGGCGCCATTGCCGATGATTCCAACTTCACCTTGAAGTTTTACGTAGTTCAAATCAAATTCTTTTGCGCGCAATTCGATTGGATCAGTTTGAGCGTTGTCAATTAATGCCAAATGATCTTCATGTCGGTATTGCGCGTTGTCATCCAGTGAAACTTTTCCATCCAGAGCAAGAACTCGGCCATCGGAAATCTTTGCCAACGGGTTAACTTCCACCAGCGTCGCATCTTCCTCAACTAAAACTTTCCATAAGCTCTGAAGCATTTCGATAACTTGTTCCCTGACTTCGGCTGGGAACTTTGCTGCATCTGCGATCTCAGTTGCTTTTTCGAGCGTGCAACCAACAAGAGCATCAACACGAATCATCGCTAATGCGTCTGGATTATTGACGGCGACCTCTTCAATTTCTACGCCACCTTCGACGCTGGCCATCGCAAGAAATGTGCGATTAGTTCTATCCAACAAAAATGAAACGTAGTACTCAGAGGCAATGTCTGCTGCTTCTGCAACTAGAACTTTATGGACAACATGTCCTTTAATGTCCAGCCCAAGAATATCTTGGGCTCGATCCTTGGCATCATTTGGATTGTCAGCGAGCTTTACTCCGCCAGCTTTACCTCGGCCACCAGTTTTAACCTGGGCTTTGACGACAACAGTGGTGCCGATCTGAGTTGCTACCGCTTGGGCTTCTTCAGGCGTAAAACAAACTTTGCCTGGTACAACAGCTACGCCATGTTTAGCGAATAAATCTTTGGCTTGGTATTCGTATAGATCCACGGTTTGCGGGCCACCCTCTCGCTAGTTTGTGGCACAACCCTATCGAACGCTAGTTACACCCACGTTGGCGCGAACCCATTCCACAACATCACCAATTGGCGTGCCCGGCGTAAACACATGTGCAACACCTGAATCTTGTAATTGTGTGACGTCATCAGTTGGAATCACGCCACCGCCAAACACAACAATGTCAGATGCACCTTTTGCTGCCAGTAGTTCGATTACTGCGGGAAACAAAGTTAAATGTGCGCCAGAAAGAATTGACAAGCCAATCGCATCAGCGTCTTCTTGAATTGCGGTCTGGACAATTTGTTCTGGGGTTTGGTGTAGTCCGGTGTAAATCACTTCAAATCCAGCATCTCGCAGCGCGCGGGCGATAACTTTGGCTCCGCGATCATGGCCATCAAGACCGGGCTTGGCAATGACGATTCGGATTTGGCTCACCTCTAATTAATACAGGCAAATTCGGCCCACCCGCAATTTGCCAAGATTTGAGCAAAATTTTCCAAATATTGGGATTTTCCCTCAAATTTGAGGTGGGTTATGTCACTTTGGTCACTGACACCCCATTTTCATTTCCCAAAGGCCCAAAATTCAGGTAGAAAAGACCTATAACTTAGGCATTTTTGCTTCCGATAGGGTCTTAACTATGAGCACAGAACCACGCGGTCGTCATCGCGCTGCTCGTCATGCTGCCCCAAAAAAGAAGTCTGTTTCCGGCAAGCACCTCGGTGCGCTCGTAAGCGTTGCCAGCATGAGCTCGGTCGTGGCTACTTCTGGATCAACCGTTGCCGAAGTCACTCAGGCCGGTGACATAACTGTCTTAGAAACTTCTGCCGCTAATGTTTTGGCTTTGGAAGCACAGGCACCTGTCGCTTCGATTCAAACCAGCACCTCGCGTGCCCAGGCTGCAAGCCGTTCCGAGGATCGCCAAACTCTTGCCGAAGGCGAAGTGCTTGCTGCTGCTGCCACAGTCGATGATCCAACCAGCGATCCTGATGCAGTCATAGATACAACACCCACCATTTCCGGAATTGAGCGAAAGTCACTCCAATCTCTAGCGGCATCAACAGAGCAATTGAGTACCTTGATTTCCCAGGCCCAAGATCAAAAAAATCAGCAGGCCCAAGTATTGCTGGCTGAGCAACAAGCAATAATTCTTGAAAAGGAACAGGCTGAAGCTGCATTAATAGCAGCTGAAAAGAGGTCAAAGGAATTGATAAGGCAAGAGCAAGCGCGTAAAGCTGCTGTTGCCACTAAAAAAGAGTTGGCTAGACAAGTAGGGGTAATTACTGAGCCTATTAAGTCTGACTACCAACTAAGCGCTCGATTCGGGCAACGCGGCGGTATTTGGTCTGGCGGTTGGCACACCGGATTGGACTTTAGGGTCCCAACGGGAACGGCTGTAGTTGCAGCGGCCAATGGAACCATCATTTCCGCAAGCTGGGAAGGTGCGTACGGCTACCGGATTCAAATTGACCATGGCAGTGGTTACATAACTACCTACAACCACTTATCTAAAATTAGTTATAGCTCCGGCGAAGTTGCTGCTGGTCAGACAATTGGTAAATCAGGAACATCTGGAAATACCACCGGTCCACATTTACATTTTGAAGTAACCAAAGATGGAGAATTTATGAATCCATCAACTTGGCTTTGGGGCAAGTAACCTAAAGTTTTTCCACCGGCGCATAACGCAAAAGTAAGCGCTTTTCTCCAGCACTCTTGAAATCGATAGTTGCTTCTGCCTTTTCATTCTGTCCAATCACTGACAAAACCGTACCCATTCCAAACTTGTCATGTAATACACGATCTCCGACTTCAAGTGCCATTACTGGCTCGTCACGCTTTGGTGCTCTTGACCCAGAACCTGCCAGCCCGAGTGGACTTGGTTCTTCGCCTTGTCGATCCACAAGTTCGGCTGGAATTTCAGAAAGGAATCGGGATTCTGGATTGTAGTTTGGCTGACCCCAAGTAGATCGAGCCACGGCCCGAGAAAGAAACAGACGCTTCATAGCTCGCGTCATACCCACATAAGCAAGTCTGCGTTCTTCCTCGAGTTCAGTTGCCGAACCAAATGCACGTTGGTGCGGAAAGACTCCATCTTCCATTCCCGTTAAAAACACCACAGGAAACTCCAGGCCCTTTGCAGTATGCAAAGTCATCAGAGTGACTACTCCTCCATGTTCGGCGCCAGTTGGAATCTGATCCGAATCTGCTACCAATGAAACGCGCTCTAGAAAGTTTGAAAGTGTGGCAACATCCCCGGATTCGTTGTCTTCGACAAACTGTTCTTCGTATTCTCGGGTCACATTCTCGAGTTCGGCGATGTTCTCGACTCGTACTTCATCTTGTGGATCTTTACTGGCAGTCAATTCTTTTAGGTACCCAGAAGCTTCCATGGCTGCCGCCAAAATCGCACTTGGACCTGCGCCAGATTCATCCAAGGTGCGAAGGTTTCCAAGTAGCCTGTTGAATTCGGTAAGTGCAGTTGCTGACCTAGTTGGCAGAGTGTGGATTTCTGATAGTCGATTAAGCGCCGCACTAAATGTAATTTTCTCTCGACGCGCAAAACCTTCTACGGCCTCTTCGGCCTTGTCACCAATTCCGCGACGTGGGGTATTTAAAATTCTTCGAACCGAAACATCATCTTCGGGGTTAGAGACTGCGCGCAAATATGCCAGGGCATCCTTAATTTCTTTTCGTTCGTAGAATCTAGTTCCACCAACGACTTTGTAAGGTACTCCGCGGCGGATGAAAACTTCTTCAACGCTTCGAGATTGGTTATTAGTGCGATAAAAAATTGCCACGTCTTTGTAATCATATCCATGGTTATCAATCAAGTCTGCAATGTTTGTGACAATGAAATCAGCTTCGTGATGTTCGTCATTGGCGGTGTAAATAACAATCTTTTCACCACTGCCTTCTGCAGTCCAAAGGCGCTTGGCTGGTCGGCCTGAGTTCTTTTCAATTACCGAATTTGCGCTGGTCAGAATATTTTGCGTCGAGCGATAGTTTTGTTCCAAAACTACAGTTTGAGCAGTTGAATAGTCACGCTCAAACTCAACTATGTTGCGGATGTTCGCGCCACGGAAAGCATAGATACTTTGATCCGCATCTCCAACTACACATAACTCGGCGGGTGGCATTCCATCTTTACCAGTTCCTACCAATTCGCGAATCAGAATATATTGTGCGTGGTTGGTATCTTGATACTCGTCTACCAATACGTGGCGAAAGCGACGATGGTAGTGCTCGGCAACATCTGGAAATGCCTGGAGCAGTGCAACGGTGTGTCCAATGAGGTCATCAAAGTCAACCGCACTTGCTAACATCAACCGCCGCTGATACTCGCCGTATGCCTGCGCAACGGTTTGCTCTTGCGCAGTTACTGCCTTACTTATGGCATCTTCATAATCAATAAGTTCATTCTTTAAGTTGCTGATTTGACCGAGTAAGTATTTTGGGCTGTAGGACTTTGGGTCGATTCCCAGATCTTTGGAAACCAGAAAGAGCATTCGCACGGAATCCTGGGTGTCATAAATCGTGAAGGATGGCTTGAGATTTAACCGCTTTGCCTCATTGCGCAGGATTCGAACGCAAGCCGAGTGAAAAGTGGAAACCCACATACTTCTGGCCTTTGGGCCAACCATGTGTGCAACACGTTCTTTCATTTCGTTAGCTGCTTTATTGGTAAATGTAATTGCCAAAATCTCAGTTGGTGCTACGTTTCGCTCGGCCATTAGGTAAGCAATCCTGCAGGTAAGTACTCGTGTTTTTCCAGAGCCCGCTCCAGCCACAACTAATAATGGGGTTCCGGAATGCACAACAGCTTGGCGTTGTGGTTCGTTTAGATCATCTAAAAGTTGTGAAGGCACACCGACAGTCTACGTAAGTACCCTGACATGCAGAGTCGTGGCATAAACGAAATAGAGTGGACGACGTGAGTATTGAATCGAATGAACGAATTGAAATCCCCGAGGGTGTGACCCGAGCACTAGTTGTTACCGCCCATCCTGATGATGTGGACTTTGGTGCTGGTGGAACCGTTATGGCACTTGTTAAAGCTGGCGTGACAGTCACGTTCTGTATCTGTACTGACGGAGATGCTGGTGGATTTGATGACTCAACTGATCGTTCGCAGATTCCTGCTATCCGGAGAGCTGAACAAGAGTCTGCTGCTGCGGTTTACGGCGTAACTGATGTGCGTTTTCTCGGTTATCAAGATGGTTACTTAGAACCAAGCCAAGATTTACAGCGAGACATTGTTCGGGTTATGCGCCAAGTCCAGCCACAATTAGTTTTGACGCAGTCGCCAGAACGAAATTGGGAACGGCTGCCATCTAGTCATCCAGATCACATGGCTACTGGCGAAGCAACTGCTCGGGCTTTGTATCCTGCGGTACGCAATCCCTACGCCTATCCAGAATTACGAAATGAAGAAGGATTAGAAGCCTGGACCGTTTCGTGGCTTTGGCTACAAGGGCATGTCGAACCAAATCATTGGATCGATATCACTGAGTTCTTTAGTCGCAAAGTGCAGGCACTCGATGCACATGCTAGTCAAACTTCGCACATGGAAGATTTAGAAGGCATGCTTCGCGGCTGGGGTGAATCCCTAGCAGAAAAAGGTGGCCTTGAATCCGGACGGACTGCCGAAGCATTCCGGCAGATTAAGTTGCCAGATTAAAGTGCGATCGCGATAACAATGTTTATTGTGAATGGGAATTTCGGCTTCGCCTTATTCCTCACCAGCACCTGGCGGCGCTTGTGCCCAAACGGTGTTTATTGTGAATGGGAATTTCGGCTTCGCCTTATTCCTCACCAGCGCCTGGTGGCGCTTGTGCCCAAACGGTGTTTATTGTGAATGGGAATTTCGGCTTCGCCTTATTCCCATTCAATAGTGCCCGGAGGCTTTGACGTTACATCCAAAACTACGCGGTTAACTTCCCGAACTTCGTTAGTAATTCGGTTGGAAATTTTTGCCAATACGTCATAAGGCAATCTGGTCCAGTCTGCGGTCATGGCATCTTCACTTGAAACTGGTCGCAATACGATCGGATGGCCATAAGTTCTGCCATCACCTTGCACTCCAACGCTGCGAACGTCAGCCAACAGCACAACTGGAAATTGCCAGATTGAAGAATCTAATCCCGCGATTGTGGTTTCTTCACGAACAATTGCATCTGCTGCTCGAAGAATGTCGAGCCGTTCTTTACTAACGGCTCCTACGATTCGAATTCCTAGGCCCGGCCCAGGGAATGGGTGGCGCATGACCATCGCCTCTGGAAGTCCCAGTTCTCGACCAACTGCTCGCACTTCATCCTTAAATAGCTCACGAAGGGGCTCACAAAGTTGGAATTCAATATCATCAGGAAGTCCGCCAACGTTGTGATGGCTCTTGATAGTTGCAGCGCCGGTACCACCACCACTTTCAACCACGTCTGGATAGAGCGTGCCTTGAACTAAGAAATCAATAGTGGCTCCAGATTGACCAGCCTCAGAAATCAATTGCTTTTGGGCATCTTCAAATACTCGAATAAAGATTCGGCCAATAATTTTTCGCTTAGTTTCTGGATCTGTAACGTCCGCAAGCTCACTTAAGAACCGATCGGCTGCATCAACTACGACTAAACGAATTCCAGTTGCAGCAACATAGTCACGCTCCACTTGTTCACGCTCGCCGGCGCGCAATAAGCCATGATCCACAAATACGCAGGTGAGATTATCTCCGACCGCTTTGTGAACTAAGGCAGCAGCGGCGGCGGAATCTACGCCACCCGATAATCCACATATAACTTTTGAGTTACCAATCTGAGCCTTGATGCGAGCAACTTGTTCATCAACAATGCTTGCCGGTGTCCAAGTAGGTTCAATCTTGGCTATGTCATACAAGAAATGTTCTAGAACTTTTTGCCCATGTTCAGAATGCATAACTTCAGGATGAAATTGCACACCTGCCAAGCCTCGAGAAAGATCTTCAAATGCCGCGACTGCTGCCCCAGCACTTGATGCCGTTACGGTAAATCCAGCTGGTGCTTCTTGAACTGAGTCGCCGTGACTCATCCAAACATTTTGAACTTCAGGTAACCCATCAAATAAGCAGCTGCCGGGGTTAGTTTTTAACTCTGTGGCACCAAACTCAGATAGGCCGGTTTGGGCAACTTTGCCACCGAGTGTGGCTGCCATCGCTTGAAAGCCATAACAAATTCCAAACACTGGAAGGTTTGCTTCGAATAATGCCGCATCCACTTGTGGGGCGCCTTCGGCATAAACGCTGGAAGGTCCACCAGAAAGAACTATTGCTAATGGGTTTTTCGCCAACATGTCTTTGGCCGACATAGTGCTGGGAACCACTTCAGAATAAATCCGAGCTTCGCGGATTCTGCGGGCAATTAATTGGGCATACTGCGCACCGAAATCAACTACAAGTACTGGGCGGGCGTCAGTCACATCCTTAGCCTATTGGTAGGCAGCCCTTGAATTAATTGGCACCTGTGATGGTTTCGCCGCCACGTCTAATTCGGGGTTACTACAACTTCGCAGCGCTGGAATTCCTTTAAGTCTGAGTATCCGCACGTTGCCATTGCCCGGCGAAGCGCCCCAACCATATTCATAGTGCCATCTGCTGTGTGTGATGGACCTGAAATGATTTCGCTCAAGGTTCCTGTAGTGCCTAGATAAACAAGTTCACCTCGGGGAAGTTCTAAATGAGTTGCTTCAATTCCCCAATGTTTGCCACGACCTGGCGCATCAGTTGCTCTAGCAAATGTTGAGCCAACAACAACTGCATCTGCACCTAACGCAATTGCCTTAGAAACGTCGCCACTTCGGCCCATTGAGCCATCGGCAATAACTGAAACATATCGGCCACCAGATTCATCCAGGTAATCCCGTCGAGCTGCAGCAACGTCTGCGACAGCGCTTGCCATTGGAACCCGTACGCCTAGTACGTCAAGAGTCGTGTGCGCAGCGCCGCCACCAAATCCAACAAGTACACCGGCCGCGCCAGTGCGCATTAAGTGAAGTGCAGCTGTGTAGGTTGCGCATCCACCAACGATTACTGGAACATCTAGTTGGTAAATGAACTCCTTGAGATTTAAGGACTCGCCACCATTACTTACATGCTCTGCACTTACTGTTGTTCCTCGAATCACAAAGATATCTACTCCAGCTTCAACAACCTGCTTGGCAAACTGTGCGGTGCGCTGGGGGCTTAGTGAGCCAGCAACAGTTATTCCTGATGTTCGCATCTCTTTAATTCGAGCTGCAATCAATTCCGGTTGGATTGGCTTTGAATATATTTCTTGGAGCTTTGCAGTAGCACCTTTGGAATCTAACGCAGCAATGTCATTAAGCACTCCAGTTGGATCTTCGTATCTGGTCCAAACACCTTCAAGATTTAAAATCGCAAGGCCACCATTTGCGGCAAACGTTGCTGCTGTAACTGGTGAAACAACAGAGTCCATGGGGGCAGCAATAATTGGATGGTTGAACGAATACGCGTCAACTTTCCAATCCAGATTAACGAGTTCATCGTCGCGAGTTCGACGACTTGGCACTAACGAAACATCATCAAAAGAGTAAGCAACGCGAGCCCGCTTACTTCTACCGATTTCCACGTCTGACATTTTCTCCCCTATCGAACGTGGTAGTTAGGTGCTTCTACCGTTAACTGGACGTCGTGCGGATGACTTTCTTTTAAACCTGCAGCAGTGATCCGAATCAAGCGACCATTGGCTTTTAGATCAGCCACTGTTGCGGCGCCGGCATATCCCATTGATGCGCGTAGGCCGCCAATTAATTGGTGTGCTACACCGGCCAAGTTACCTCGATATGGAACCTGACCCTCAATGCCTTCTGGAACTAATTTGTCCTCAGAAAGCACGTCGTCTTGGAAGTATCGATCCTTTGAATACGACTTGGCATTTCCTCTGGATTGCATGGCCCCGAGCGAACCCATTCCTCGGTATTGCTTGAACTGTTTGCCATTTACGAATACCAGTTGACCGGGAGCTTCTTCGCAGCCAGCAAGCAGAGATCCCAACATCACGGTGTCGGCACCGGCAACAATTGCTTTTGCGATGTCGCCGGAATACTGCAAGCCGCCATCGCCAATGACAGGGATTCCTGCTGGTCCGGCGGCTAATGAGGCTTCGTAAATTGCAGTCACCTGCGGAACGCCAACTCCTGCAACGACTCGAGTCGTGCAAATCGAACCTGGTCCAACGCCAACTTTTACTGCGTCCGCTCCTGCATCGATCAAAGCTTGAGCGCCAGCGCGAGTTGCAATGTTGCCACCAATTACTTGAACAGCAGTTGACTTCTTGATTCTTGAAACCATTTCCAAAACGGCTTTTTGATGTCCATGTGCAGTATCAACAACGACTACATCTACGCCAGCTTCAACTAAAGCAAGTGCCCGTGTGAATGAATCTTCACCAACACCAACTGCCGCGCCAACCATAAGGCGGCCAGCTGAATCCTTGGTTGCAAATGGATAGCGGTCACTCTTTACATAATCTTTAACAGTGATCAAGCCAGTTAATCGGCCTGCGGAGTCAACCAATGGAAGTTTTTCAATTTTGTTTACGCGAAGTAATTCAAGTGCGGCATCACCGTTCATGCCAGGGGTTCCGGTTATAAGTGGCATCTTGGTCATGACTTCGCCGACTTTGCGATTCTTGTCATCTTCGAAACACATATCACGATTCGTTACGATGCCAACCAAAATTCCTTTGAAATCAACAACTGGGGCACCACTGATTCTGTAGTTTGCACAGAGCCGATCAACATCTGCCAAAGTATCGGATTCACTGCAAGTTACTGGGTTGGTGATCATCCCAGCTTCACTGCGTTTAACTAGATCAACTTGGGCTGCCTGGTCTTCGATTGAAAGGTTACGATGCAGAATTCCAATGCCACCTTGACGTGCCATTGCGATTGCCATGCGAGCTTCCGTAACAGTGTCCATTGCAGATGACACCATCGGAATCTTTAGTAATATATCCCGAGTTAGTTTTGAACTGGTATCCACTTCACTGGGAATTACATCGCTTGCATCTGGCAGCAAAAGAACGTCGTCGTAAGTGAGTCCAAGCATTGCAAACTTGTCAGGAAGGCCCTGTGTCATGGAATCCCCTTACTGATCAAGCTGGTAACTGTTGCCGATAGCCACCTACATAAAGGTGAATTGCTTAAGGTTATCGCTTAACAGCCTGCGGCCAAAAAGCGTGCTTAGGCGTTATCGGCCGGAGGCAGCAGCCAAGGCAATAAGGGTGCTGTTGAGGTCATCTGGCTTTACTACACCTTCTGGCAGATCAGGCTGCCAGCCTGGACCTACAGACATTAACAACGGTGCTGGGCGCATAGGTTCAACTGCATCCCAAATTGAAACATCAGCAGTTCCTTGAGACTGAGACCAGATCACAATCGCACTTGGGCCGAGCTTCTTTGCAGCACTGGCCAGTGCTTCTGCTGGCATTCGAGCGCCCAAGATTAGACAAGCAATGTTTTGCTCAGCTAACCCTGCGGCAATAGCGAACATTGGGATGGTGTGAAGTTCATGCGGTGCACAAGCTATTAGAACCGGTCGAGAATTTTCTGGATCCGTTACTTTGCCAAGAACATTCCTGAACTGACCCGTGATTGATTCGGAAAGTAAGTGCTCTTGCTCAACGCCTTCACCAGTTTGCGCCCACTTTTCGCCAAGTGAAATTAACACCGGGGTTAAAACTTTTTCCCAAGTCCAAATCACGCCATGGGATTCAATTGTTTGCGAAATAATCTGATCGCAGCCATTTGCATCTAACGCAGCTAAGGCTCGATTGAGTGATCTGATTACCACTTTTGGAGAATCCAGTGCGATGACATTGTCATTGAAAGATTCATCAGTCACTACATGAAGTGGTGAGTTAGTGGAATCTGTCTGAGCTGTTTCTGGTTCAACTTCTTGAGTTAATGCGATCCGAGCTGCTTCACTGGGTAAGGCGCCATTGCGCATTAACTTTCGCATTAGTTCTAGTCGCGCGACATCTGAGGCCGTGTATCGGCGGTGGGATCCAGGCATGTGAACACTTGGTCCAAGTCCGTAGCGACGGTCCCAGGTCCGCAAAGTGGCCGGAGCAATTCCAATTCGACGGGCAACGGCAGCAACGGTTAAGTCGGCTTCGATCTGCGCTGCGCGTTGTGACATGTGACTCATTCTTGCGCCTGTTTGGGCATCCTGCACATTGGGCGGGAATAAGTTCAATGAATCATGGGCTTTTTCTAATGCTGGACGAAAACCGAGTCAAAACTTGTTCAGGCAAGTTGCTTGACCAACTTATGACTCGGTTCTAGAGTGTTGGTAGAAGAACAACTATCGGGAGGAACCACAATGGCTGATCTATCCAGATTGCCTGGTCCAAATGCAGATTTCTGGGATTGGCAACTGCACTCAGCTTGCCGAGGCTTAGATTCAGATATCTTTTACCATCCAGACGGCGAACGAGGTTCAGCTCGGGAACGTCGAGTAGCAACTGCCAAAGCTATTTGCGCAGCCTGCCCAGTGATTGCCCAGTGTCGCGAACATGCACTCAAGACCCGTGAGCCATACGGCGTATGGGGCGGCATGAGTGAAGAAGATCGTGAAGCTCACTATGCACGTCAAACGCGCGCAGATCGTATCTCTTCTTAAGTTAAAGGTTTAAAACAAAACCCCTGGACCATGTCCGGGGGTTTTGTTTTTGTATTTAATGTTTAGTGCGTATGTTTGCGAAGTTTGCGGTTCGCGAACAAATGACGATGCCCATTTAGGACATAAGTACTTTAGTGCGTATGTTTGCGAAGCCTTGCGGTTCGCAAACAAATGACAATGCCCATTTAGGACATACGCACTTTAGTGCGTATGTCCGGCATGACCGTGGCCGTGGCCACCGCCAACTTCTGGAGCCTTTTCTTTCTTCTCAACAACTAAGGCTTCGGTTGTAAGAAGCATGCCAGCAATGGATGCTGCGTTCTCAAGCGCCGAACGAGTTACCTTGACTGGATCAATAACGCCTTGAGCCACAAGATCGCCATATTCGCCAGTTGCAGCATTGATGCCTTGACCTTGGCCAAGTTCACGAACTCGATCTACAACTACGTAACCTTCAAGACCAGCATTTTCAGCGATCCAGCGAAGTGGCTCTACAACACCACGGCGAACAATCTGAACACCAATTGCTTGGTCGCCAGTTAGTCCTAGGTCGCCATTAAGTACAGCTGAGGCATGAATCAAGGCTGAGCCACCGCCAGAGACAATGCCTTCTTCGATTGCTGCGCGAGTTGCTGAAACAGCATCTTCGATACGGTGCTTCTTTTCCTTAAGTTCAACTTCGGTATGCGCGCCAACCTTGATCACGCAAACACCGCCGGAGAGCTTTGCAAGACGTTCGGAAAGCTTTTCCTTATCCCAATCAGAATCTGAGTTTTCAATCTCGCGCTTAATTTGGCCAACGCGATCGTTAACTGCAGTAGCTTCGCCGCCGCCATCAACGATTGTGGTGTTGTCTTTGGTTGCAACAACGCGACGAGCACTACCCAAAACTTCCAGTCCAACCTGGTCTATTTTTAGGCCAATGTCAGCCGAGATAACAGTTGCCCCAGTAAGGATTGCGATGTCTTCCAAGATTGCCTTGCGACGATCTCCAAAAGCTGGTGCCTTAATTGCAACACTCGGGAAAGTTCCACGAATGCGGTTAACCACAAGGGTAGAAAGTGCTTCGCCATCAACATCTTCAGCAATGATTACCAAAGACTTGCTGGCCGCAGACACTTTTTCCAAAATTGGAAGTAGTTCAGAAACGCTAGAAATTTTGCCCTGCAGCAAAAGGATGGCTGGGTTTTCGATTACGGCTTCCATGCGATCTGCATCGGTTACGAAGTAAGGCGAGATATAGCCCTTATCGAACTGCATACCTTCGGTGAATTCCAATTCCATTGCAGTGGTGCTGGATTCTTCAACTGAGATAACGCCGTCTTTGCCAACCTTGTCGAAAGCTTCCGCGATCATGTCGCCAATTACCTGGTCGCGCGAGCTAATTGCGCCTACCTGTGAGATGCCTTCTTTGCCATCAACTGGACGAGCTTGTTTTAGAAGTTCTTCCTTCATGGCTGCGACTGCAGCTTCGATGCCACGCTTTAGTTCTACTGGCGCGCCACCTGCAGCAACAACCTTTAGGCCTTCGCGCACGAATGCCTGAGCCAAAACAGTTGCTGTTGTGGTTCCGTCACCGGCAACATCGTTGGTCTTGGTAGCAACTTCTTTAGCTAATTGCGCGCCTAGATTTTCATAAGAGTCTTCAAGTTCAATTTCGCGAGCAATGGTTACGCCATCGTTAGTAATTGTTGGCGCGCCCCAAGCTTTGCTAATGACTACGTTACGCCCCTTTGGTCCAAGGGTTACCTTTACTGCATCAGCAAGGGCGTTAACGCCACGCTCTAATGCACGACGAGCATCTTCGTCAAATTGAACGGTCTTTGCCATTTGTATTTCTCCAAAACTAATAGTTCATAAAGTTGCTAACGCCCCGATGTAAACGATCGGGGCGCTAGCTTGAGGTTTTTATTTTTCGACGATTGCGAGAATGTCGCGAGCGCCAAGAAGTAAGTATTCAACACCGTTGTACTTAACTTCGGTGCCGCCGTACTTGGAGTAGATAACAACGTCGCCGACTTTAACGTCAAGCGGAATCCGCTTTTCGCCGTCTTCATCGAAACGACCTGGTCCTACTGCGACGACCTTGCCTTCTTGTGGCTTTTCCTTCGCAGTGTCTGGGATTACCAAACCTGAAGCGGTGGTCTGCTCGGCTTCTAGTGACTGAACGAGGATGCGATCCTCAAGTGGCTTAATGTTGACCGACACGTCGTGTCTCCTGTTATTGCTCGATTTGAATTAGCACCCGAGGCTTTAGAGTGCTAATCCAAATGTAAGCAGGATTTGGCACTCGGTCAACTTGAGTGCCAGACCAAGGCTTCCTCTGGCTCAGTAGGTCCAAACCATAGGAAATCCTGCGGTTGCGCCTCCGTGGCGGCAAAAATCGCTTGAATTTGTGCCTTTGCGATTGGGTTGGGGATCGAAACCTGCCCGGTTTCAGAATTATTAACCTCATCCTGGCATTCGGCCACTACAACTAGGCGGCTGTCGATTCCTGCGACCTGCAAAATTTCAGCTTCTAAGACTTCCTGATCGGATTCATCCCAAGTTTGGGCCCAGCCTTCGGTCACCGCGTAGCCATGAGTCGTAGTCAATACGCCCACCACT